>NZ_CDRNDK010000577.1:0-3487 GCF_977012225.1 Planomonospora algeriensis
TCCCGGAGACCGGGACGGCACCGCGCGTCCCCGCCCGCCCTCCTCTAGGTTGCCGGGCAGGCGACCCCGGGCCCGCGGCCCCTCCCCCGGAGGGCCGGCCGGACCGGGCGGAGGAGGCGAGGACCGTGACGGGCTTGCGCGAGGAGATCCGCGCCTGGCTCCGGGGGCAACTGGAGGGCGAGTTCGCCCACGCCCGCGGGCTGGGCGGGCCGGGCCGCGAACACGAGGGCCACGAGGTACGGCTGGCCTGGGAGCGGCGGCTCGGCGAAGCCGGGTGGACCTGCTTGGGCTGGCCCGCGGAGCACGGCGGGCGGACGCGTCCCTGGCCGACCAGGTCGCCTTCCACGAGGAGTACGCGCGGGCGGACGCCCCGGCCCGGGTGGGGCACATCGGCGAGGGCCTCATCGGCCCCACGATCATCGACTTCGGCACCGAGGAGCAGAAACGGCGCTTCCTGCCCCCGATCCGGCGGGGTCGCGAACTGTGGTGCCAGGGCTACTCCGAGCCGGAGGCGGGATCCGACCTCGCCGGCGTGCGGACCCGGGCCCGCCTCGAGGGCGGCGAGTGGGTCCTCACCGGCCAGAAGACCTGGACCTCGCTGGCCCACGTCGCCGACTGGTGCTTCATCCTGGCCCGGACCGAGCCCGGTTCACGGCGGCACGCGGGCCTGTCCTACCTGCTGGTCCCGATGGACCAGCCCGGGATCGAGGTCCGGCCCATCGTCCAGCTCACCGGCACCAGCGAGTTCAACGAGGTCTTCTTCGACGGGGCCCGCACGGCCGCCGGCAACGTCCTGGACGCCCCGGGTGAGGGTTGGCGGGTCGCGATGGCCACCTTGGGCTACGAGCGCGGCGCCTCGACCCTCGGCCAGCAGATCGGCTTCCAGCGGGAGTTCGACCGCGTCGCGGAGACGGCCCGGCGCACCGGCGCGGCCGCGGACCCGGTGCTGCGCGACCGGCTGGTCCGGTCGTGGCTGGAACTGCGGATCATGCGCCTGAACGCGCTGCGCACGATGACCTCCCTGTCGGCCGGGACGCCGGGACCGGAGGCCTCGATCGCCAAGCTCTACTGGTCGGAGTGGCACCGGAGGCTGGGCGAGCTGGCGCAGGCCGTGCAGGGCAGGGCGGGGCTGGTCGCCGACGGCCCGCCGTACGAGCTGAACGACCTGCAGCGGCTCTACCTGTTCAGCCGCGCGGACACCATCTACGCGGGGTCCAGCGAGATCCAGCGCAACATCATCGCCGAGCGCACCCTGGGCCTGCCCAAGGGCTGAGGTCACGGGAACCGGCTCGCGGTCCGGAGGCTCCGCCGGAACCGCCCGCCGTGGGACTCGGCGCGGGCCCCGCGTCATCGGGGCGTGCCTGACCGGTCGACCGGATGGCGGGCCGTCCGGCTTCAGATTTCGAAGCCGGACCGAGATCATCTGACCATGGCACCCGAATCCGGCGAACCGCCGAAAACCGAAGGCATCCGGAACACCCAGGACACCGGAGGCGGGGTCCCCCTCGTTCAGCTCGCCGGCCTCCGGTCACTCCGTCCGGGCCACCGGGTGGGACGGGCGCCGAAGCCGGGACGCGTCCCTGCGGGATGGATCGTCGCGGTGTTCGCGGTCGTCGTGGCCCTCACCTGGGTCGCTCCGCCGTACCCCGTCGAGCAGGCGTTCCACCACTCACTGACCGCGGTGGCGCTGCTGGCCCTGCTCCCGCTCCGCAGGCACTACGCCCTCCCCCCGGGCTCGCTGGCCGCGGTGCTCGCCTTCCTCGCCCTGCACTCGGTGGCCGCGCGCTGGATGTACTCCTCCGTCCCCTACGACGAGTGGAGCACGGCGCTGACCGGGGTGAGGCTGTCGGACGTCTTCGGCTGGGAGCGCAACCACTTCGACCGCCTGGTGCACCTGTCGTACGGCCTGTGCGCCGCCCCGGTGCTGGCCCGCTACCTCCGGGACCGGTGGGGCCTGCGCCCTCTCCTGGCCGTCGCGGCGGGCGTCGAACTCGTCCTGTCGACGAGCGCGCTCTACGAGCTCCTCGAATGGGCGGTGGCCGTCACCACGTCCCCGGAGATCGCCGAGGTCTACAACGGCCAGCAGGGCGACGTCTGGGACGCGCACAAGGACATCGCCCTGGCCTGCCTCGGGGCGCTGTCGGCCGCCGCGGTCATGCTGCTCCGGAACCGCCGGAAGGCGACGGCCGGCTCCCCGCCCGCGCCCTGACCCGGTCCCGCTCAGCGCGTGCGGGGGAACAGCACCGCCGCGGCGGCCAGCAGGGCGAAGGCGGCGCCCGAGGCGAGGGTGCGGACGGTGTTCCAGGCGTTCCACTCCGACTCGTACCGCGTGCGCACGGCGGCCAGGTCCGGGACCGTCGCGGCGACCGCGGCGAGGTCCTCGTTCAGCGGCACGTTCACCAGCAGGGTCACGCCCAGGCCGCCGGCCAGGTAGACCGCGAGGGCCGCCGCGACCAGCCACACCGAGGCCGACCGCCGTCCCGCGACGGCCAGCGCGGCGGCGAGGGCGACCGCGGCGAACACCGGTGCCCCGAAGAAGGAGAGCGCGAACGGGATGTTGCGGACCGTCGCGTTGATCGCCTGCATGCTGAGCACGTAGGTGTCCTCGCCGACGTCGGCCAGGCCGCGGGTGACCGAGACCTCGTAGGCGTAGAAGAAGCCCGCGATGGCGCCCATGGCGAGCAGCGCGACGACCAGGGCCGTGCGCGCCGCCATGACGCCGGCGCCCGCCGGGGGGGCCGCCGAGGGAACCGCCGAGGGAGAGGAAGGAACGGAGATGGAAGCCATGCGCCCTCATTAATCGTACCGATAAGTTCGATTAATAATCGTACTCTTAAGTACACTTGTCAACGGACATCCGGGAGGACGGCGGCATGCAGGGACGACGGGCCGGCCCCGCGAAGGCGAGAGCGAGACCAGGCGGGCGGCGGTGCTGGACGCCGCCTTCGCCGAACTGGTCGAACGCGGGTACACCGGCACCACGATGCTGGCGGTGGCACGGCGGGCCGGCGCGTCCAAGGAGACGCTCTACAGCTGGTTCGGCGACAAGCGCGGGCTCTTCGCGGCCCTGGTGCGCCGCCAGTCGGAGCAGGCGAACGCCGGGGTCGCCGAGGCGCTGGCCCGGGACCGGCCGCCCCGGGAGGCGCTGACGGCGTTCGCCGTCCGCCTGCTCGGACTGCTGCTCGGGGAGGCCTCGATCGCGATCAACCGGGCCGCGGTCACGGCCCCGGAGCTCGCCGGCGTGCTGCTCGCCGAGGGGCGGCACACGACCGGCCCGCTCGTCGCGGGTTATCTGGCGGAGCTGGCCGCGCGGGGAGAGATCGCGGCCGATGACCCGGAGGAGGCCTTCCGGCTGCTGTACGGGCTCGTCGTCTCGGACGCCCAGATCCGGGTCCTGCTGGGCGAACCGCCGCCCGCCGACCTGGAGGAGCGGGCGCGGCGGGCGGTGGACCGGTTCCTGGCGCTGGTCACCCCCGGCCCCGGCCCC
>NZ_CDRNDK010000578.1:0-3459 GCF_977012225.1 Planomonospora algeriensis
CGCGGGGGGCCCGCGGGGCCCGCCTGTCGCGCCGGGCGCGGCGCGGCGGGCGTCTGGCTCAGCTCTCGTCAACTGCCTCACGGATCCTTTCTGCCGCCCGGCAACGGGCAGAGGCCGCCCGCGGGTTGCGGGCCACCTCCTCTTCGCTCGGGAGCTCGGCTCCCTTCGTCAGCAGGGCGAACCTCGGCTGGTGGGCCGGGAGCGGGACGGGCAGCCCCGGCGGGCTGGTGTCCCGGGTCCGCGCGGTGAGGATCTGCTTGGTCAGCCGATCCTCGAGAGAGTGGTAGGCGAGCACGACGACGCGCCCGCCGAGCGTCAGCGCGTCGAGTGCCGCGGGCAGCGCCCTCTCCAGTGCCGTCAACTCCGCGTTCACCTCGATCCGCAATGCCTGAAAAGTCCTTTTTGCAGGGTTTCCCCCGGTTCTCCGCGTGGCTGCGGGGATCGCCGTACGGACGATCTCCGCAAGCCTCTTGGTAGACGTTATGGCTTCCCTGGCCCTTTCCTTGGCAATTAGGTGCGCGACACGCGGGGCGAATCTCTCCTCGCCGTAATCACGGAGGATCCGGATCAGCTCGGCGACGGGATAGGTGTTGACGACGCTCTCGGCCGTCAGCTCCTCCTCCCGGTCCATCCGCATGTCCAGCGGCGCGTCGTAGGAGTAGGCGAAGCCCCGCTCGGCCTCGTCGAGCTGGGGCGAGGAGACGCCCAGGTCGAACAGGGCCCCGTCGATCCGCCGGCGGCCGATCCCGGCCAGCACGTCGGTGAGCTCGTCCGAGACCGCGCGCACCAGCGTGGTCCGGCCGGCGTACGGCGCGAGCCTGGCCGTGGAGCGCTCGATCGCGGTGGGGTCGCGGTCGATCCCGACGAGGTGGAGCGAGGGGTGCGCGGCCAGCAGGGCCTCGGCGTGCCCGCCGAGGCCGAGGTTCGCGTCGACGACGACGGGCTCGGGCCGGTCCAGCGCGGGGGCCAGCAGTTCGAGCACGCGGTCGAGCATCACGGCACGTGCCCGCCCGGCCCCTGAGGACCGTTCCTGTCGTTCTCGGCGTGCATCGGAGCACACCCCCCCTTCGCCGCCTCGCTCGCGGATACGCGGCGGACGCTCATCGGTGTCATGGAACCCGCTGGGCGGGCCTCACCCGCCGCGGGCGGCGTTCCCGGACGGGGCCGCCACACGGCGACGGACGCCCCGGTCCGGACGCGGACCAGCCCCGCCCGGTCCGCGACGGACGCGGACCGGGCGAGGCTTCTGGTGGAGCGAGGTGGCAACACGGGGAGACGCCGTCCCGGCGCCGCCACCGCAGAGTACGGGGTTCACGCAGCAGGCTCTGACGGGCCCCCACCCCGGGGCCGTCCGGCCAGGTCCCCATCCGCACCCGCGTGTCCTCGCACCACCTGACACCGGGGAAGGTGCATCAGCTGGTGCGCGGCTGGTTGCGGGTGGAGACCTCGCCGAACGACGTGTTCACCGATGAGTCGACCGTGGAATCACAGAATCCCTGGCAGCACCTCCTCCGACAGATCGGCGAAAGCCTGCTCCTGGTCGGCCAGGTAGGCGTCCCATGCCTGCGCGTCCCAGATCTCCAACCGGGTGTTGGCCCCGATGACCACGCAGTCGCGCCGCAGGCGGGCGTACTCACGCAGCGCCTGCGGGATGGTGACACGGCCTTGCTTGTCGGCGAACTCGTCGGACGCACTGGCGAAGAGGACGCGGCTGTAGTCACGGACCGCCTTCGCGGTCACCGGCGCGGTTCGCAGAGCCTCGGTGATGCGCTGGAACTCCTCTACGGGAAATACGTAGAGGCAGCGCTCCTGGCCTTTGGTGATCACCAGACCCTCCGCCAGCTCCTCGCGGTACTTCGCCGGCAGGAACAGCCGTCCCTTGTCGTCGAGGCGCGGATGATGAGTGCCGAGGAACATCGGCCCCACCTCCCGCACCCAGCGGAACGCTCAGCGCTGCACTCTCTCCACAGCTCGGCCCTCCACTGCGCACCACCATACTCCACTTCTCCCCACCGTCAACTGATTCCGGCACGATCCACATCCGAATCGGCTGATATTTCCCCAGGTCAGCGAGGTGGAGCCGGGTGGAGCGGGCGCGCGGTCCCCCGGGCGCCACGGGCGTGTCGGCAGAGCCCCGGGGCAGCGGAGGCCGAGGGCCGGGCACGCGGCCCGGCGGCCGCGCGCCGGGCGGAGCGGTGGGCGGACAGGAGCAGGGCGTGTCCAGGAGACGTCACGACTCGGCACGGGATCCGGACCCGGAATTCCCCGAGATCGAACATCTAGCGCGCACACTGTGGGCCGTTCACCCGAAATCGACCTCAATGACCGCATAAAGTCGCCGAGGAACCCGCGGAGACGTAGGGTCGGCACTCACAATGGGAGAGGGGCCATGCCGGCCTCCCGCAATACGTACCCCCCGGCGCGCAACCGCCGCACCCTCATGGAGGCCTGGTGGCAGTAACCCATGACGTCTCACCTCGGCTCGACGACCTGGTGACCACCGCGCACCGGATCCGCGAGGCGATCGAATCGGTCATCGAGGGCAAGAGCGACGTCATCCGCCTGACCTTGACCGTCCTGCTGGCCGAGGGCCATCTGCTCATCGAGGATGTGCCCGGCGTCGGCAAGACCATGCTCGCCAAGGCCCTGGCGCGGTCCATCGACTGTCCGGTGCGCCGCGTCCAGTTCACCCCCGACCTGCTGCCCAGCGACATCACCGGGGTCAGCGCCTACAACCAGCAGACCAGGGAGTTCGAGTTCAAGCCCGGTCCGGTGTTCGCCAACATCGTGGTCGGCGACGAGATCAACCGCGCCTCGCCCAAGACGCAGTCGGCCCTGCTGGAGTGCATGGAGGAGCACCAGGTCACCGTCGACGGCACGACCTACCCGCTCGACGCGCCCTTCATGGTGATCGCCACCCAGAACCCGATCGAGATGGAGGGCACCTATCCCCTCCCGGAGGCGCAGCGCGACCGCTTCACCGCGCGGATCGCGATGGGCTATCCGGAGCCCGCCGCCGAGCTGGAGATGCTCGACGTGCACGGCGCCACCTCCCCGATCGACAAGCTGGAGCCGGTGGCCACCACCGCCGAGGTGCGCGCCCTGATCGAGGCGGTGCGCGCGGTCTACGTCTCCCAGCCGATCAAGAAGTACGCGATCGACCTGGTCACCGCCACCCGCCACTCCCCCGACCTGCGGCTCGGCGCCTCCCCGCGCTCCACCCTGCAGCTGGTCCGCGCGGCCCGGGCGCACGCCGCGCTCGCCGGGCGCGACTACGTCATCCCCGACGACCTGCAGGACCTATGCCTGCCCGTGCTGGCCCACCGCCTGCTGCCCAGCGTCGAGGCGCAGGGCCAGCGCCGCCAGCCCGAGCAGGTGATCGCCGAGCTGGTGCGCCGGGTGCCCGTACCCGAGGCGCAGGCCCGATGAGCCCGCGGGACGGGCGGGCCGGCGCCCCGG
>NZ_CDRNDK010000579.1:0-3427 GCF_977012225.1 Planomonospora algeriensis
GGCGGGGCGTGGCGAGCTGCTGGCGGGGCCGGGGCGGCGGGCTGCGCCGGCACGACGGTGGCGGTCGCGGTGGCGGTCTCGTCGTCCTCGCGGAGCTTGGAGGTTTCCGCCTTGAAGATGCGGAGCGACCGGCCGAGCCCGCGAGCGGCCTCGGGGAGCTTCTTGGCGCCGAAGAGCAGCACCAGGATGACCCCGATGATGATCAGTTCAGGGGCTCCGAGATTGGGCATGACACATCCTTAAGCCGAGCGACGTGCAGTCTCTGTGCCGATCGTACGCTGCCCCGGGCGCATACTCATCCCTCCGCGCTCCGGTCCTTCTCCGGCCGTCCGGCCGAGGGGTCCCGGACGCCCTCCAGCCGCCGCCGCGTCCGGTCCACCTCCCGGCCCAGCTCACGGGTGGCGAGCAGCACGCGGGCCCCCATCAGGCCCAGGACCGCCACTCCCGTGAAGCCCAGTCCGACCGCGGCGAGGATCCAGCTCATGTCACCGGATCCTAACCGCGTGTCCGCCGTACGTCCGCCACGTGTCCGCCACCGGTTCAGGAGACCGACTCCCGACCGCGGGTCCGCCGTACATCCGGCCCCGGTTCAGGAGACCGACTCGTAGCGCGCCAGCGCCGCCGTGGCCGCGGCCCGCACGCTCTCGGCCAGCGAGGCCGGGGAGACCACCCGGCCGGTGCCGCCCAGGCGCAGCGCCAGCCGGAGCAGCCAGCTCTGGTCGCGGGCCCGCAGCGCCACCCGCAGGCGGCCCTCGCCGAGCTCCTCGACCCGCTCGCACGGGTAGTACTCGGCGACCCAGCGGCCCGCCGCGGTCAGCTCCAGCTCGACCAGCTCGTCGGTGGGCGAGGGGCGGAACACCCCGGGCGTCACCTCGTCGGGCACCGCCCCGGCGGGCGGGTCCGCGGCCACGTCCAGCACGTCCACGTCCAGCATGCGGTCCAGCCGGAACAGGCGGACCGCCTCGGCCCGGTAGCACCAGCCCGACAGGTAGGAGCGGCCGTCCACCACGACCAGCCGCATCGGGTCGACCTCGCGCGGGGTAATCTCGTCGCGGCCCGGCACGTAGTAGCGGAGCGAGAGCCGCCTGCCGCGCCGCAGCGCCTCGTTGACGGCCGGCAGCGCGTCGGGCGTGGCGTCCACCTCGACGGCGACCTGGCTGCTGACCGCGGCGGCGCCCTCCCCGGCGGCCTGCTCGAACTTGGCGATGACCCGGGCCAGCGCGTCGCGCTCGCCGAACTCCGGCATCTCGGCGAGCATGCGCAGCGCCACCAGCAGCGCGCTGGCCTCGTCCACGCCCAGCCGGAGCGGGCGGGCGATGGTCTCGGCGTTGTCGATGACGATCTCGCCGCCGTCCCAGGAGACGTCGATCAGGTCCCCGGGGGTGTGGCCGGGCAGCCCGCACATCCACACCAGCTGCAGGTCGTCGATGAGCTGCTTCTCGGTCAGCCCGAAGACCTTCGCGACCTCGGGCACCTCCGCCCCCGGGTGGGACATCAGGTAGGGCACGAGGGCCAGCAGCCTCGGCAACCGGTCGGCCGTCCCGCTCATCGCCCGCTCCTCACTGCTCGCTCACCGCACGGGCGGCCCGCGCGGCCGCCTCGCTCACCGTGCCCGCCGTACCGGGTCCGGTCGGGTCGATCATGCCAGCGCCCCCTTCAGGCGGCAGATGACGGCCTCGCGGGCGTCGGGCGGCCCGACCACCTCGGCGTCGGCCGCGAACCCGGCGACCCAGCCGGCCAGCCGCTCGGGGTCGGTGAAGTCGACCTCCAGCTCGTCCCAGCCCGCACCGGCGGGCCGTACGGCCTTCGCCACTTGGCGCAGGCCCTGGCAGGAGCCCTCGCGGACCCGGATGACGGCGGTGCGCGGGGTCAGGGGCCCGTCGTCGCGGTAGCCCACCATCGACTTTATGTCGACGCCCTCGGGGACCGTCACGGTGCCGGGCCGGCCGGCCGGGACCACCGGCCCGGTGATCCGGCTGAGCCGGAAGACCCGGGGGGCGTCGCGGTCGCGGTCGTGGCCCGCGACGTACCACCGGCCGCGGCGGCTGACCACGCCCCACGGCTCGACCGTCCGGGTCAGCACGCTCTCCCCGGCCGCGACGCGGTAGGGGAAGCGGACCGGGCGCCGGTCGCGCACGGCCTCCCACAGCGCCGGGAAGGCCGGGTCGCGGGTGTCGACCCGCAGCTCCAGCGCGCCGCCGAGCATACCGCCGGTCTCGTCGGTCTCCACTCCCCCGGCGCGCAGCTTCAGCAGCGCCCCGCTGGCCGCCTCGGCCAGGCTGGCCCGCTGCCACACCCGGGCCGCCAGGCCCACCACGGCGGCCTCGTCGGCCTCCAGGGTGATCTCGGGCAGCTCGTAGGCCTGCCGGACGATCCGGTAGCCCGGGTCCTCCTCCCAGGGGTCCTTCTGGACCTCGATCGGGATGCCGATCTCGCGCAGCTCGTTCTTGTCGCGCTCGAACATCCGCTGGAAGGCCTCGTCGTTGGCCGAGTCGTAGCCGGGCACGGCCTGGCGGATGTGCTCGGCGCTCAGCGGCCGCCGCGTGGCGAGCAGGCAGATCACAAGGTTCAGCAGCCGCTCGGTCTTCCGGCGTGACATCCGGCCTCCCTCCCTGTTCAAATGACGCTACCCTTCCCCGCGTGATCAGATGGCGCAGGGGCGAGGTCGTACGGATCCGGCGCGAATGGCCGGGGGCGGTGGAGCTGGACGTCACCACCGAGGAGGGCGGCGCGCGTGCGCTCGCCTACCCCGCCCTCGTGGGACGCCCCGAGCCCGGCGACGCGGTGCTGCTCAACACGACCGCGCTCGCGATGGGTCTCGGTACGGGAGGTTACGCCATGGTGGTGGCACTTCCCGACCGTTTACCGGAAGATCCACACGGACCGGGACATCTGGTGAAGGCACGCTACACCCCGCTGCAGGCCACCGTGCTCGGCGCCGACGAGCAGGACTCGCCGCACCACGAGGTCCTGCGCGAGGCCGACTCGCTGGACGGCATGCCGGTCGTGGTCGCCGACCTGCACTCGGCCCTCCCTGCGGTCCTGTGCGGCCTGTACGGCTCCCGCCCCGGCGTCCGGGTCGCCTACGTGATGCTCGACGGGGGCGCGCTGCCCGCGTGGTTCTCCATGTCGTGCGCGCGGCTGAGGGAGATCGGCTGGCTGTGCGGGACGGTGACCACGGGCCAGTCCTTCGGCGGGGACGTGGAGGCGGTCACCGTGCACACCGGCCTGCTGGCGGCCCGGCACGTCCTGGCGGCCGACGTCGCGATCGTCACCCAGGGGCCGGGCAACCTGGGCAGCGGGACCCGGTGGGGCTTCTCCGGCGTCTCGGCCGGGGAGGCGGTCAACGCCGCCGCGGTGCTGTCGGGCCGCCCGGTCGCGGCGCTGCGGGTCAGCGAGGGCGACCGGCGCGAGCCGGCACCTCGGC
>NZ_CDRNDK010000580.1:0-3422 GCF_977012225.1 Planomonospora algeriensis
GCGGCCCGGCGGGCGTCGAGCCCGAGCGGATGCGCCCGGCCCTCGCCGGTGTCGAGGCGGAGCAGGGTCTGGCCCCGGGCCGGATCCGGGTCTTGGCGGCGGTCCCGCCCCGCAGCGGCAGCCGGACCACCTCCATCAGGCCGGAGAGCGCCTCCCGCAGCCACCGGCCGGGTTCGTCGTCGCCGAGTGCGGTGACCAGGACGACCTCCGCCCCGGCGCGGGCCGCGAGCAGGGCCGCGAGACCGGCCCCTCCGGGGCGGCGGTCGCGGCGGCCCGCGGCCACCACGGGGACCGGCGCGTCGGGGCAGAGCCGTTCGGCTTCGCCCTCGACGTCCACGTCGAGCAGCGTGTCACCGACGACGACGAGCGGTCCCGGCCTCATGCGCAGGCCTCCTCGAGCGCGTGGCAGAGCATGTGGATCACCGCGAGGTGCACCTCCTGGACGGTCGCGGTGTCCGCGGCCGCCACGGGGAGGGCGTCGTCGCAGAGGTCGGCGAGGGGGTTGGGCGCCGGTCCCGTCAGTGCCCAGGTCGTCAGGCCGCACTCGCGGGCGGCGAGCGCGGCGGCCAGCACGTTCTGGCTGGAACCGCTGGTGGACAGGCACATCAGGACGTCTCCGGGGCGCCGTGCGCCCGTACCTGGCGGGCGTAGACCTCCTGGGCGCCGAAGTCGTTGGCGATCGCGGAGACGCTGGAGGTGTCGGCGTGCAGCGGGATCGCCGCGTACGGCCGGCGGTCGTCGCGGAAGCGGCCGACCAGCTCCGCGGTGAGGTGCTGGGCCTCGGCGGCGGATCCGCCGTTGCCGCAGGCGAGCAGGCGGCCGCCGCCGGTGAGCACGGCCGCGAGCTTCCGCCCCCAGCTGGCGATGGTCTCGGTCTCGTCGTCCACCGCGGCGAGCGCGGCGCTCAGGCGTGACAGGTGTGGGTGCATGGTTCTTCAGCCTCCCGCGGCGGCGGCGATCCGGTTCCGGCCCCGGGTCCGGTGGCCGGTGATCACATCCAGGTAGACGGCCTCGGTCCGCTCGGCGATCCGGGGCC
The DNA here is from genome assembly GCF_977012225.1 of Planomonospora algeriensis. NCBI lineage: Bacteria > Bacillati > Actinomycetota > Actinomycetes > Streptosporangiales > Streptosporangiaceae > Planomonospora > Planomonospora algeriensis. The sequence goes on from NZ_CDRNDK010000580.1 coordinate 1,037, forward strand.
AGCCGTACCCGGACCTGGCGCGGCGCTCGCCGGACAGCGCGAGGGCCGCACGCAGGTCAGGGCGTTTCAGCAGGTCGCTGAGGGCCCGGGCGAGGGCCCGGGGGCGGCGGGGCGGGACCAGCACGCCGCAGCCCGCCACCGTGTCCAGGTGCCCGCCGACGGAGGAGGCGACCACGGGCACCCCGCAGGCCATGGCCTCCACGACGGCGATGCCGAACGGCTCGTACCAGGGCACGCTGACCACGACGTCGGCCGAGCGCATCAGGGCGGGCACGTCGGCGCGGCCGACGCTGCCGATCACGCTGACCCGGCCGGAGAGTCCGTGGGCGGCGGCCAGGTGCTCCAGCCGCCGCGCCTCCTCGTCGTCCGGCGCGCCGCCGGCGATCACCAGTTCGGCGCCGGGTAGGGAGCGCAGGGCCTCGACGACGGTGCCGACGCCCTTGCGCGGCACCATGCGCCCGATGCTGAGGATGCGCGGCCGCCGCCCGCGCGGCGCGGCCGGGCCGTCCGGGTGGAACAGCTCCAGGTCGACGCCGCACGGCACGATCGTGACCCGCTCGGCGGGCACGCCCATCGCCATCAGCTCGTTCACCTCGTCGGTGCAGGTGGCGACGGTCAGCTGGGCGTCGCGCCCGAGGGCGGTCTCGGCGGCGATCCGCTGCGGCGGGCTGGTGTCCGCCGTGCCCTGCCAGCGCCGCTTCACCGTGCCGAGGGCGTGGAAGGTCTGCACGACCGGCACGCCGAGGGGCCGGGCGGCCTCCAGCGCGGCCAGGCCGCTCATCCAGAAGTGCGCGTGGACCACGTCGGGCCTGCCGCGCCGCCAGCGCGCCGCAGGTGCGCGGCGAAGGCCGGCATGTACGGCGGCAGCAGGTCCTTGGGCACGGGGGTGGCGGGACCGGCCGGGACGTGCTCCACGGTCACGCCGGGGCAGAGCGCCACCGCGTCGGGGACGTCGGGGCGGTCGCGCCGGGTGTGCACGACGACCTCGTGCCCCCGCTCGGCCAGCGCCGCCGCCAGCGCCGCCACGTGGACGTTCTGCCCGCCGGCGTCGACTCCGCCGATGGCCGCGAGCGGGTTCGCGTGCTCGGACACCAGAGCGATTCTCATAAGGTTGCCTCCCTTGGCGCGGCCAGGCGGCTGACGGCCTCGGCGACCTCCTCGGCCGGGACGGACGACAGGCAGGGGTGGCCGGGGACGGGGCAGGTCCTGGCCCTGCTCCCGCGGCAGGGGGCGTGCTGGTCGCCGAGGACGACGGACGGCACGCCGTACGGCGCCCAGCGGGCGGCCGGGACGACCGGGGCGAACAGGCTGACGACGGGGGTGCCGACCGCCGCGGCCAGGTGGGCGGGGCCGGTGTTGGCCGCGACCACCGCGCACGCTCCGGCGATCACCCCGGCCAGTTCGGCGAGGTCTGTCCGCCCGCCGAGGTCGACCACGTCCCCCGGCGTATCCCCCGGCGCGTCCCGCCCCCGGATCCCGGGCGCGAGGCCGTCCAGGACGGCCCTCGCGGCGAACGCGTCCGCGGCGGAGCCGGTCGCGTGGCACCGGTCGCGACGGTGGCACCGGTCGTGGAGGCGGCACCGGCGACGCCCGCCGTCAGCACCCGCTCGCCGGGGCCTCCGGTCACCACGACCCTGCGGCCCCCGTTGGCGAGCAGCCGGACCAGCCGGGCCCAACTCGCGGCCGGCCACGCCCGCGCGGGTGCCGAGACGCCGGGGTGCACGACCACGTATCCGGGCGGTCCGGTCAGGTGGCCGACGTCGGGTAGCGGCCTCCGTACGGCGAGCCGGCCGTCGTCGCCGGGGGGCAGGTCGAAGCCCGCCTGGCGGGCCAGGCCCAGCATGCGCTCGGCCTCGGGCACGTCCGCGTCCGCGCCGTCCTCGTCGACGACCCGGCGCACGTCGAGCAGCGAGCCGGGGTAGTCGGTGCTGATCGCGGCGATCCTGGGCGTGCCCGCCAGCCGCAGCAGCAGCGCGAGCGGGAGCGGCGACTGGTGGAAGGAGGTGAAGATCAGCGCCTGTTCCGGCGCCAGCCGCCGGATCTCCCTGATCAGCCGGGTGACGTGGGCGCCGGACACGGGCGGCGGCTCGGGGTCGATCCACGGGGTCCGCCACTCCAGCACCCGCGAGACGCCGGGCAGGAGCTCGCCCGCCGCGCGGCCGTGCGGGCCCGCCAGCAGGACGACCTCCCGCGCCCGGGCGGCGACCGCCCGGATCGCGGGCCCGGCGAGCAGGACGTCGCCGGCGTTGTCGGGCCGCGCCACAAGGACGGTCCCCACCTGCGAGCCCGCCCGGCCCATGCGGTCGGCCTGATCCATGCGGCCCATACGGTCCATGCGGTCGGCCTGATCCATGCGGCCCATACGGTCCATGCGGTCGGCCTGATC
>NZ_CDRNDK010000581.1:0-3414 GCF_977012225.1 Planomonospora algeriensis
GGCGGCGGTCGGTGCTGGTTCGAACTGCCCAGGACCGGCTGAGCCCGGCCTCGGCCGCGACCGGTGCGGCCACGGCCGAGCCGGTCGTCTCGGCGCTGAGCCGCACGGCCGGGCCCGCCGACCGGGAGCTCGCCCGCGACGCGCTCCGCGCCGACCTGAGCCGTGAGCGCTTCTACTTCGCGATGACCGACCGGTTCGCCAACGGCGACCCCCGCAACGACACCGGCGGCCTGTCCGGCGACCGGCTCGCCACCGGCTTCGACCCCGCCCACAAGGGGTTCTACCAGGGCGGGGACCTCAAGGGCCTGATCGGCAGGCTCGACTACGTCAAGAACCTCGGCAGCACCGCGATCTGGATCACCCCGGCGTTCGCCAACCGCCCGGTGCAAGGCGCCGGCGAGAACGTCTCGGCCGGCTACCACGGCTACTGGATCACCGACTTCACCCGGATCGACCCGCACCTGGGCACGAACGCCGACATGAAGAAGCTGGTCCGCGAGGCCCACAAGCGCGGGATGAAGGTCTTCTTCGACATCATCACCAACCACACGGCCGACGTGATCGACTACGCGGAGAAGACCTACGCCTACCGGTCCAAGGGCGCCCACCCCTACGTCGACGCCTCGGGCACCCCGTTCGACGACCGCGAGTACGCCTCCGGGAAGACCTTCCCGAAGGTCACGGCCGACTCCTTCCCCTACACGCCGGTCGCGCCGGAGAAGGCCAAGACGCCGTCCTGGCTGAACGACCCGACGATGTACCACAACCGGGGCGACTCCACCTTCAGCGGCGAGAACTCCGAGTACGGCGACTTCTTCGGCCTGGACGACCTGTGGACCGAGCGTCCCGAGGTCGTCGAGGGCATGACCGACATCTACAAGACGTGGGTGCGCGAGACCGGCATCGACGGTTTCCGCATCGACACCGCCAAGCACGTCAACATGGAGTTCTGGGAGAGGTTCTCCCCGGCCCTGCGCGGCTACGCCGCCAAGCTGGGCAACAAGCGCTTCTTCATGTTCGGCGAGGTCTACTCCAGCGAGCCGTCCTTCACCAGCCGCTACTCCACCCGCGGCGGGATGAACGCCACGCTGGACTTCCCGTTCCAGGAGGCGGCCCGCTCCTTCAGCGGCGGCACGGCCGGCGCGGCGCGCCTGGCCGCGCTGTACGCCGGGGACGACCACCACACCGACGCCGACTCCAACGCCTCCTCGCTGCCGACGTTCCTCGGCAACCACGACATGGGCCGCATCGGCCGGTTCCTGGTCCAGGACAACCCCGGCGCGCCCGACGCCGAGCTGCTCAGGCGCGACCTGCTCGCCCACGAGCTGATGTACCTCACGCGCGGCCAGCCGGTCGTCTACTACGGCGACGAGCAGGGCTTCACCGGCCCCGCCCAAGGCTCCGGCGGCGACCAGGACGCCCGGCAGTCCATGTTCGCCTCCAAGACCGCGAGCTACCTGTCGAACAACCTGATCGGCACCGACGCCACCCACGCGCAGGACAACTTCATCCCCTCGCACCCGCTCTACCGGGGCATCTCCGCCCTGGCGAAGCTCCGCGACGCCCACCCCGCGCTGGCCGACGGCGCCCAGATCGAGCGCCTGGCCGCGGGCGGCGTCTACGCCTTCTCCCGGATCGACGCGCGCGCCCAGGTCGAGTACGTCGTGGCGGTCAACAACGCCGAGCAGGCGGCGACCGTGCAGGTGCCGACCTTCTCCGCGAACCTGCCCTTCACCCGGGTGTACGGCCAGGCGGCCCCCTCGGCGGTCTCGGGCGCGGACACGAGGCTCGCGGTGACCGTACCGGCGCTGTCGGCGGTGGTCTACCGGGCCTCGGCGAGGCTCGCGACCCCGGCGGCGGCCCCGGCCGTCTCGATCGCGCTGCCCGGGACGGAGCTCCGGGGCAGCGCCGAGGACGGCCGGGTCCCGATCACCGCGACCGTGCCCGGCACCGGCTTCGACCAGGTCACCTTCGCCGCGAAGGCGGGCGACGGGAAGTGGCGGGTGATCGGCACCGACGACGCGCCCAACACCGCCGGAGGAAGCCGTACATTCCGGGTCTTCCACGACCTGAAGGGCGTCCCGGCCGGCACGAAGGTCGCCTACAAGGCCGTGGTGAAGGACTCCGCGGGCCGCTTCGCCTCGGCGGGCGCCGAGGCGGCCGTCGGCGCCGAGCCCGAGCCCGCGGACCCCGGCGCGGTCAAGCGCGACTGGCTCGTCGTGCACTACCAGCGCGCCGACTACGACGGCTGGGGCCTGCACGTCTGGGGCGACGTCGAGAATCCGACCGACTGGGCGAAGCCGCTCCCGCTGACCGGCGAGGACGCCTACGGCCGGTTCGCCTGGATCAAGCTGAAGCCCGGCGCGCGCGAGGTCGGGATCATCGCCCACAAGGGCGACGAGAAGGACGGCGGCGACCGGACCGTGGACCCGGCCAGGACCGGCGAGGTGTGGCTGGCCGAGGGCAGCCCGGTGACGCACGCCTCCCGCGCCGCCGCCCAGGGCTACGCCACCGTGCGCTACAGCCGGCCCGACGGGAACTACGACGGCTGGGGCCTGCACCTGTGGGGCGACGGGCTGGCCGACGGCGCGGCCACCGAGTGGGCCGCGCCGCGCCCGCCGGACGGCGCCGACTCCTCCGGCGTGTTCTGGAAGGTCCCGCTGAAGAACGCCTCCGTCCCGGTCAACCTCATCGTGCACAAGGGCGACGCCAAGGACCCCGGCCCCGACCAGTCCTTCACCCCGGCCGCTCAGCCGGAGGCCCACGTCGTCTCGGGCGTGGCGCGGCTGCACGCCACCCGCGCCGAGGCGGAGAACGTCGCGATCCTGCATTACCACCGGCCCGACGGGAACTACGACGGCTGGGGACTGCACCTGTGGGGGGACGTGGCGTCCCCCACCGAGTGGGCCGCGCCGCTGATGCCCGCCGGGAAGGACGGCTTCGGCGTCTTCTTCCGCGTCCCCCTCGCCGAGGGGGCGAAGAACGTGAGCTACATCATCCACAAGGGCGACGAGAAGGACCTCCCGTCCGACCAGGCGCTCGACCTGGCCGCCTCCGGCCACGAGGTGTGGCGGATCGCGGCCGCCGAGGGCCACGTGCTCCCGCAGTCCGCGGCGCGCGGCGCCGACGCCGACCTGTCCAAGGCCGCCGCGCACTGGATCGACCGGTCCACCGTCGCCTGGAAGGTCCGGCCGTCGGCCTCGCTCCGGTACTCGCTGGCCTTCTCCGCCGCCGGGGACATCGCCGTCGCCAAGGGCGACCTGACCGGTTCCTACCGGATGATCCGGCTGAACCCCGGCACGCTCACCGACGCGCAGCAGGCGAAGTGGCCGCACCTGGCCGGGCACGCCGCGTTCACGGTGGACCCGCGCGACGCCGACCTGGCCGCCGAGGCGCTGCGCGGCCAGGTCGTCG
>NZ_CDRNDK010000582.1:0-3368 GCF_977012225.1 Planomonospora algeriensis
CGCGCGGGGGACACGGTGGCGGTCGTGGCCCGTCCGGCCGGTCCGACCCCGGATACGGGCTGGCCCGCGGCACGGCGTGCTCGCCGGGCTGGGCCTGAAGGTCGTCACGGGCGCCCACGTGCTCGACCGCGACCGCTACCTGGCCGGGTCCGACGAGGCGCGGGCGGCCGACCTCCAGGAGGCCTGGTGCGATCCGGCGGTCGCCGCGGTGCTGTGCGCGCGGGGCGGCTACGGCGCGACGCGGATCCTGGACCTGCTCGACTGGGAGGCCATGCGCGCGGCCGGGCCGAAGACCCTGGTCGGCTCCAGCGACGTCACCGCCCTGCACCGGGCGCTGGAGGTCCGGCTCGGTCTGGCCTCCTGGTTCGGCCCCATGCCGGCCTGCCCGCTGTTCGCCGATCCGGGCGGTCCCGAGCCCCGGAGCCTGGAGCGGCTGTCGGCGGCCCTTTCCGGGGGCGCGGGGTCCGTCGCCGGGGACCGGGTGATCGTCCCCGGGCGCGCCGCGGGCCCGATCACCGGGGGGAACCTGTCGCTGCTGGCGGCGCTGTGCGGCACGCCGTACCGGCTGCGGGCCGAGGGGCGGATCGTGCTGCTGGAGGACGTCGGGGAGGCGCCCTACCGGATCGACCGGATGCTCACGCAGCTGCTGGGGTCGGGGGCGCTGGACGGGGCGGCGGGGTTCGCGCTGGGCTCGTGGACGGACTGCGGCGACCCCTATCCGGTGCTGGCGGAGCGGCTCGGCGGGCTCGGCGTGCCGGTGGTCGCGGGGCTCCCGGTCGGCCACGGAACCCCGCAGTTCAGTGTGCCTATGGGGGCACTTGGTGGTATTGATGCCGAATCGTGCTCCCTGACCTGGTCGATCCGCTATCCCGGCGGGGCACTCTAAGGAGACCAGAGAGAGGAAACCCGGCAGAGGGGACGCGCGCGTGAGGCTGAGGCTCTTCCGGCTCCGGCGGCATCGTGACCGGCGGGCAGACCGGCGGGCGGGGCCGCCGCCGCGCCCGGTGGAGGACGTCGACCTCGACTCCCTGCTCGGCCTGGTCGCCGGCTCCCTCGGCTACACCTGCGCCTTCGCCCCCGACGGCACCACGCTGACGCTGTCCGAGGCGCCGTCCGCGGCCCTGGACGGGGCGTCCTCCACGGCCCCGGACGGGGCGCCGTCCGGCCCGCGCACCGTCACGGTACGGCTGGCGGGGCTGCGCGCCGAGGCGGGGCGCCACTCGCGCGAGGACTGGCCGACGCTCGTCTCCGAGCACCTGGCCCACACCCTGGCCACGCTGGACGAGCCGCTGGACGCCTGCGACCTGTCCCAGATCCGCCCCCTGCTGCGCACCCGCATCCGGCTCGACGACGACCTGGGCGCGGCCCGCGTGGTCGGCCGCCACCTCACCGCCGACCTGGTCGAGGTGCTCACGATCGGGTACGGGCCCGCGGGTCGGCCGGTCCGCCCGGAGGAGGTCGGCTGCTGGCCGATCACCCCCGCCCAGGCGCTGGAGCTGGCCGCCGACAACACCCGCAAGGACGAGCGGCTCTCGGCGACCCGGGAAGACCTCGGCGGCGTGGCCGTCCGGCGGCTGACCGGATCGACCGCCTGCGCCGCCACCCACCTGCGCCACCTGGACGACTACTTTCCCGTCCCCGCCTACGGGACGCTGGTCGTCCTGCCGGATCCGGCGACCCTGGTCGTCCACCCGGTCGAGGGCCTGGACGTGGTGCGCGCGATCGAGCGGCTGCGCACGTTCGCCCAGCGGGAGTTCGAGCGCGCGGCCGATCCGCTGAGCCCGCAGGTCCACTGGTGGCACCGGGGCAGGCTCAGCCTGATCAGGGCCGACCTGGTCGACCACGACGGGCAGACCCGCCTCGTGGTGGCTCCGCCGCAGGAGTTCGCCCGCGTCCTGGCGTCCCTGGCCGGGCGGCCCGGTGACGGGACCGGCGGAGCCTGAGGGCGGTTCGGGGGCCGGTCGTGAAGGGAACCTGAAGGCCGCGCCGGAGGGCAGGCGGTGAAACCGGTGCGAACAGCACGCTCCTCCGGCAAACCAAACGTCATGTGGCCACGACAAACCATAGGAAGATGATTTCCGTCCCGCGCTCGGCCCGATGATCCTCCCGTGCATCCTGGATCGTTCCCCGTGTGCCCGTCGCGACCGGGCCGCGGCCGGCGGAGGCGGGACGATCGGGTTTGTGCTGACGAGGAGTGAGAAATGGCGCAGTGGTGCCTCGGTGTCGATCTCGGGACGAGTTTCTCCGCCGGGGTGATAGCCGCCGAAGGCCGCTTCGACGTCCTGGAGGTCGAGGGGGAGCGGCGCATCCCCTCCGCCGTGATGCTGGACGAGCGCGGGACGCTGGTGGCCGGCCGGATCGCCCAGCGGGGCATCGGCGTCAGCCCCGAGCGCGTCGAGCGCAACCCCAAGCGCTACGTCGGCCGGGGCCGGATGCTGCTCGGCGGGGTCCCGGTGGACGTCACCGACGCCATGGCGGCGCTGCTGGAGCTGTTCGTCAGCGAGGGCCGGCGCCGGTTCGACGGGGCCGACCCCGACTGCATCGCGCTGACCCACCCGGTGGCCTGGAGCGCCGAGCGCAAGGCGGTGCTGCTGGCGGCGGCGAAGAAGGTCGTGCGCGGTGTGCGGATCGCCTTCGTCGACGAGCCGGTCGCCTCGGCCCGCTACTTCGCCTCCTCCGGGCGCGTGCCGAGCGGGTCCCACCTGGCCGTCTACGACCTCGGCGGCGGCACGTTCGACGCGGCCGTGCTCACCGCCGACGGCAGCGACTTCAAGGTCGTGGGGGAGCCGGGGGGCAGCGACGAGATCGGCGGAGAGGGCTTCGACGAGCAGGTCTTCGCCTTCTTCGGCACGCAGCTGGAGCGCATCGACCCCGAGTGGTGGACGCAGGTGACCACCAACCCGGAGCGCCGCTACGTCAGCTACGCCGCCGACCTGCTGAAGACGGCCAGGGAGGCGAAGGAGACCCTGTCGAAGTTCGAGACCTCCTCCCACTACGTGGTCGGCGTCAACGAGGACGTGCAGATCGACCGGGCCGAGCTGGGCGGTCTCATCGGCGAGGAGATCATCCGGACGGCCGACATCCTGGAGGAGACGATCCGCGGCGCGGGGATCGGCCCGGACGAGCTGGCCGCGGTCTTCATGACCGGCGGCGGCAGCCGGATGCCCTCGGTCCAGCAGGCCGTGCGCGACCGCTTCGGAGACAAGGTGCGCACCTACGACGATCCGAAGATCGTCGTCGCGTACGGCGCCGCGCAGCTCGCCTGGAAGCTCAAGGTCGAGCACCGCGAGCCCGGCCGGACGACCGGCTCCCACCCGGCCGGCGGGCCCTCCCTGCGGCCCGCCGGCACGACCGGGGGGCACCCCGTC
>NZ_CDRNDK010000583.1:0-3367 GCF_977012225.1 Planomonospora algeriensis
AGCAGCTGGAGTCCGTCCGGATCGGCACCAAGTCCCTGGCCTACTGGCCGCAGCGCTTCCTGGCCGACCCCGACGCCGACGACACGCTGCGCCTGTTCGAACAGGTCACAACGGCGGGCAAGAACCTCGCCCTCATGGCCCACTTCACCCACCCCCGCGAGATGGAGCCCGGCCTCGTGGCCGACGCCGTACGGCGCATCCTGGCCACCGGGGCGGTGATCCGCACCCAGGCGCCGCTGATCCGCACCGTCAACGACGATGCGGCCGCCTGGTCGTCGATGTGGCGCCTGCACGTGATGGGCATGGTGCCGTACTACATGTTCGTCGAGCGGGACATCGGGCCGCGCGACTACTTCGCGGTGCCGCTGGCCCGGGCCCACGAGATCTTCCGAGACGCCTACGCGGACGTCTCGGGGCTCTGCCGTACCGTGCGGGACCCGTCGATGTCGGCCACACCCGGCAAGGTCTGCGTCGACGGCGTCGCGGAGGTCGCCGGGCGGAAGGTCTTCGTGCTCCACCTCATCCAGGCCCGTGATCCCGGCCTGGTCGGGCGGCCGTTCTTCGCCGAGTACGACCCCGAGGCGGTGTGGCTCACCGACCTGCGGCCGGCCTTCGCCGACCGCTTCCCTACCAGGCTGCCTGACCGGCTGAGACGGCAGGGTGGAAGGCGGGGGAGGGCTGGACCCCGCTACGGCTTCGCCCGCCGTAGCGGGGTCCAGCCCTCCCCGGCCCGTCATGTTTGCATGATGCAATGAGGCGGGCATGGGACGAGCCGTGTAAAAACAGTGCTTATGGCAGAGCGGCAGGCGGATCAGACGAACGGCGAGGATCTCTTCGCGGTCACCTCGGCCGTCCTCACCGGGTCGCGGCTGCTGGTCGCCATCGCGGCCCGCTCGCTGGCCGCGGTGGAGGACAAGGTTACGCTGCCGCAGTTCCGCATGCTCGTCGTCCTGGCCACCCACGGGCAGACCAAACTCGTCACGCTGGCCGAGCGGCTGAGCGTCAACCCCTCCACGGCGATGCGCATGGCCGACCGCCTGGCCGGTACACAACGGTGCATCTGGGAGATCACCCGGAGCAAGCGCTTCATGACCTGTGAGGAGCATGCCCCGGGGCCGGAATGCCGCGCCTTCCTCGTGTCCGCCCCACCCGTTCCGCTGCGGAAGTGATGAACGACCGAATGCTCGGTGTAACCGGGAAACCTCCAACAAGGTTTGATTCGTTACATCCTGGATCTTGCGAGAGAAGATCCATCCGAGGAGATTGACGGCAGTTGTCAAATCTCCATCGGCTTTCGGAGCAACCCCCCATGACCAGATGGAAACACCTCCTGCTCGCCCTGGCAGTGGCCGTACCCGCAGGCGCCCTGCCGGCGGCGGCCGTACCCGCCGCGTCGGCGTCATCCGCGCCCACCCCACCACCCCTGCCGTCCGCGCCGATCGAGAACGGCGAGACCCAGCCCGTCCACTCCCGCGCCGACGCCCTGACCGAGACCGTGTTCGTGGAGGTCGCCGGGACCGACAGCGACACCGACGGCCGCCCCGACCGGGTCGCCGTCGACATCATGCGCCCGGCGGCGACCGCCACCGGGCTGAAGGTCCCGGTCATCATGGAGGCCAGCCCCTACTACGCGGGCGGCAACGACGTGGACAACCACGTCGTCGACCTCGACGGTTCCGACCCCGCGGGCATGGAGTACCGCCGCAACAAGTTCAACGACCTGCGCGAGCAGCTGTTCGGACAGGCCGAGGACCCGGCCGCTGCCCGCGCCGCCGCCGGTCCCTTCCCGGGCTATTACGACAACTACTTCGTGCCGCGCGGCTACGCGGTCGCGCTGGTGGAGAACCTCGGTTCGGGCCGGGCCACCGGCTGCCCGACCGCCGGCCTGCCCAATGAGACCGCCGGGCCGAAGGCCGCGATCGACTGGCTGAACGGCCGGGCCAAGGGCTTCGACGCGGCAGGGAACGAAGTGCGGGCCGGTTGGTCCACCGGGAACGTCGGCATGATCGGCGTCTCCTACAACGGCACCCTGCCCAACGCCGTCGCCGCCACCGGGGTCAAGGGCCTGAAGACCATCGTGCCGATCGCGGCCATCTCCTCCTGGTACGACTACTACCGTTCCAACGGCGGGGTCGTCGCCCCCGGTGGCTACCAGGGCGAGGACGCCGACGTGCTCGCCAGGTACGTGCTGACCAGGGAGAACGGGCAGGAGGTGTGCGGCGGGCTGATGGACGCCATCGAGCGAGACCAGGACCGCGTCACCGGCGACTACACGCGTTTCTGGCACGAACGTAATTACCTGCCCGACGCGCGCAAGGTGCGCGCCGCGGTCTTCGTCGTCCACGGCCTCAACGACTGGAACGTCAAGACCGGGCAGGCCGTCCAGTGGTGGGAGGCGCTGGCGAAGCGCGGCGTGCCGCGCAAGATCTGGCTGCACCAGGGCGCGCACTTCAACCCGTTCAACCTCGCCGGGCGCAACGCCGAGTGGCTGCGCCAGCTGCACCGCTGGTTCGACTTCCACCTGTACGGCCTGCGCAACGGGATCATGGACGAGCCGCAGGCCGACGTCGAGCACGGGCCCGGCCAGTGGGCGCAGCACGCGGCATGGCCGCTGCCCGGCACCCGCGACGTGCGGCTGCACCTGGTCGCGGGTTCCGGCGGAGGCAACGGCGCACTGAGCCCGCGGCACGGTCGGGTGAAGTCCACCGAGTCCTTTGTCGACGCTCCCGCTCGCACGGCCGAGCAGCTCGCCGGGAACGAGACGGCCGCCGACCCGAACCGGCTGGCCTACCTGTCGGCGCCGCTGGCCGAGGACGTCCGCCTCTCCGGCACGCCGGAGGTCGCGGTCAAGGCGGCGTTCTCCGGCGGCCGCTCGCCGTACCTGACGGCGCTGCTGGTCGACTACGGCACCGACGCCCGCGCCTACGGCCAGGTCGCCTACGGCGCCACCCCGGTCTGCTACGGCCAGGGCGTCCCCGGCGACACCGGCTGCGCCCGGCTGGCCGAGCACGTCACCACGACCGCCCCCTTCAAGATCATCACCAGGGGGTGGCTGGACGTCCGCAACCGGCACTCCGCCGCCCGGACCGAACTGCTGCGCGAGGGCCGGTTCTACGACTTCCGCTTCGACTTGCAGCCGAGCGACCACGTCGTCAAGGCGGGGCACCGGATCGGCGTCGTGCTGATCTCCACCGACCACGACTTCACCCTCCGCCTGCCCGCTGGGACCCGGGTCGAGGTCAAGCCGGGCGACAGCTCCGTGACGCTCCCGCTGGTCGGTGGGAGGCGCGCGCTGGACTGACCCGCCCGGTCCGATCCGGCCTCGGACGCCCGGACCGGGTGCCCAGGCCGGGTGCCCGAGGCCCGG
>NZ_CDRNDK010000584.1:0-3365 GCF_977012225.1 Planomonospora algeriensis
TGGACGGCCCGCCCTATGACCACGCGATTGGGCGACTACCTCCTGCTGCGCGAGCAGATCGCCGGCGAGCGGGTCGGGCCCGTCTCGGACGTGTTCAGCTGGGCCGTCACCATGGCCTTCACCGCGACCGGCCGGATGCTCTTCGGCGGTGACAGCATCCCGGCGGAAGATCCGCCACCACGCCTCCTGCAGGTTGAGCCGGCACGCGCCCACCGGGATGAACGCGTTCCGGATCCGCGGGTGATCGACCGGCCACCTACGGTGTCCGTCTCCTGACCGGGCCGGTGCCGGCGGGAAGGTGCGGGGCACGACCGGTCCCTCGGCGTTGAAGCGGCGCAGCCGGCGGCGCACCGTTTCGGGATGGCAGCCGACCTGCTCGGCGATGGCCGGGCCGCGCATCCCCACCCCGGAATTTTTCGCCGGTGAATCGGCGATTCGGACGACCGCTAAAGGCGGCGGCCATGCATCGACTATGGATGTGAAACTTCTCACAATGGCCGGAGCGCACCGGCAATTCCTCTCCTCAGAGAAGCACGTCAGCACGATTTCCGGCGCTCTCCGCCGAGCTTTCAGAACAAAGGTCGCTTGCAAGGTTTCAGAAATATTGCGCAAGGCATTGCACCCTCGATGCGGTGCGGGCAAGATTCAAGATCGCAAGGAGCTCCGCGCGAACCGTGGACGCCGACGCCGCAGCAACGACGTCCACGGCTGTTCTCATCCGTCAAGAACAAGGAGAATGCGTCGTGTCCCCGCACTTGAGCGAGAGCACACAGGCCACCACGCCGACCGGCTGGATCCGGCGGGCGTTCCTGCTGGTCGCCGCCTTCGTCGCCGCCATGGCGACCATGGCGGTCCCGGCCGGCGCCACCGGCGCGACCACGGTCGGCTTCACCGCCGAGGCCGCCACCCACCTCGGGCAGAACGTCTTCATCGTCGGAAGCACGCCGGAACTCGGCGCCTGGAACCCCGCCCGGGCGGTACCGCTGTCCTCGGCGGACTACCCCCGCTGGCGGGTCGCCGTCGCCCTCCCCGGTGACACCACCGTCCGGTACAAGTACATCAAGAAGAGCCCGTCCGGTGCCGTGATCTGGGAATCCACCCCCGACCGCACCTTCACCACCCCCGCGGCGGGCACGGCCACCCGCGCCGACGTGTGGAACCAGGGCGCCCCAGGACAGGTCGCCGCCTCCTTCAACGTGGAGGCCGGCACCGCCTTCGGCCAGGACGTCTTCGTCGTCGGCAACCTGCCCGAACTCGGCGGCTGGGACCCCGCCAAGGCCCTGAAGCTGTCCTCGCACGACTACCCCGTCTGGCGGGAGGCCCTGCTCCTGCCGCCCAACACCGCCGTCTCCTTCAAGTACATCAAGAAGAACTCCGACGGCTCGGTGATCTGGGAGTCCGACCCGGACCGCACGTTCACCACTCCCCCGACCGGGACCGCCAGCAGAAACGATTCCTGGCAGTGATGCGAAGCAAGGTGAAATGACAGGGGCGGCCGCCCGGTGATCCGTTCAAGAAATCACCGGGCGGCCGCGCCGGCCGTCCGGCGGCAGGGGCCGGGCGTTTCCGCCGATCGAGCGGGCCGGCCTTTTCGAACGTCACCTGCCGGCCAGGTTTTTGAAACGACCGTCCGGAATGCGCGGCGGCGCCGTACACATTGAACCAAGCGCTTGCTACGCTCCGGTCATGACGTCCACGATCGTCTGGGGAACCGGCAACGTCGGCCGCGCGGCCATCCGGGCCGTCGAGGCCCATCCCGCGCTGAAGCTCACCGCCGTGATCGTCCACGATCCCGGCAAGGTCGGCCGCGACGCGGGCGAACTCTGCGGGCTCGGCCGCGACCTCGGGGTCGCGGCGACCGACGACGCCGACGCGGTGCTGGCGGCCCGTCCCCGCGTCGTGGTGTACGCGGCGTCCGGCGACGTCCGCCCCGACGACGCCCTCGCCGACATCACCCGGGCGATCCGGGCCGGGGCCGTGGTCGTCACCCCCTCGGTGTACGCGCTCTACGACCAGCGCAACGCCCCTCCGGAAGTGCGGGAACCGGTGCTGGCCGCCATCGCGGACGGCGGCGGCTCGCTGTTCGTCTCCGGCGTCGACCCCGGCTGGGGCAACGACGTGCTGCCCCTGCTGATCAGCGGGCTCGGCACCGTCGTGGACGCGGTCCGCTGCCAGGAGATATTCGACTACTCCACCTACGACCAGCCGGACTCGGTCCGGTACCTCGTCGGCATGGGCCAGCCGATGGACTACGAGCCGCCGATGATCGCGCCGACCGTCCCGACCATGGTCTGGGGCGGGCAGGTGCGGCTGATGGCCAGAGGTCTCGGCGTCGAGCTCGACGAGATCCGCGAGACCGTGGAGCGACGCCCGCTCGACGCCACGGTGCGCACCGCGTCGATGGGCGCGTTCGAGGCCGGCACCCAGGGCGCGGTCCGGTTCGAGGTGCAGGGCGTCGTCGAGGGCGAGCCCCGCATCGTCGTCGAGCACGTCACACGCATCCATCCGTCCTGCGCCCCGGACTGGCCGACGCCGCCCGACGGGACCGGGGCGCACCGGGTGATCATCGAGGGCCGCCCCCGCATCGAGGTCACGGTCGAGGCCGCCGACGAGGACGGGAACCGCTCCGCGGGCGGGAACGCCACCGCGGTCGGCCGGCTGGTGGGCGCGGTCGACTGGCTCCTGGCGGCGGAGCCCGGGCTCTACGACGCGCTCGACGTCCCGCTGCGCCCCGCGACCGGCAGGCTCGGAAGGAAACGGCCGTGAACATCGACGTCCCCGAGGGCAAGGACCCGATCGCGTATGTCTGGGGCGAGATGGTCCCCGGCATCGGAGCCGCCGCCTCGCACTTCTCGCTGTCGGTGTACGCCTGCACGACCCTGGGGCTCCGCGAGTTCGAGGCCGCGCGGCTGCGGATCGCGCAGATCAACGGGTGCGCCTTCTGCCTCGACTGGCGGACGGAGCGGGACGGGCGCAAGGTCGAGGAGGGGTTCGCCGACGCGGTGACCGCCTGGCGCACCACCGACGCCTTCGACGACCGCACCCGGCTGGCCGCCGAGTACGCCGAGCGGTACGCCCTGGACCACCACGGCCTGGACGACGCGTTCTGGGCCCGGATGACCGCGCACTACAGCCAGACCGAGATCGTGGAGCTGAGCATGAGCATCGGCGCCTGGCTGGCGTTCGGCCGGCTCAACCACGTGCTGGGCCTCGACACCGTGTGCGTGCTGCCCGGCGGCTCCTCCCCCTCCCCCGGGCGGTAGACGCCCCGGATCTTCCGGACGACAGATCCCGGCCCTCAGCCCTCAGGCCCCGACCCTCGGCCCGAACGACCGACACCCGGCCCCCGCCCCAACCTCGACCCC
>NZ_CDRNDK010000585.1:0-3365 GCF_977012225.1 Planomonospora algeriensis
CGCGCTGCTCGCCGTACCCGCCGCCGTCCCTCCAGCCGCGCTCCCCGCGCCGCGGGCGATGTGGCTGTGGCAGCGCGACGACCCGGCCGCCGTGATGAGCTGGGCCACCGCCCACGCCGTCAAGGAGATCTTCGTCTACGTCCCCCCGAAGATCACCAAGACCGAGCTGAACCGGCTCAAGCAGTTCAAGAAGCGCGCCGACGCCGCCGGGGTCCGGCTGGCGGCGCTGGGCGGCGAACCCGACTGGACCTTCGACCACGCCGCGGCCCTGGCCTGGCAGCGCGCCGCGATGGGCACCGGCCTGTTCCGCACCGCCCACGTCGACGTCGAGCCGTACCACCTGGACGAGTGGCGCACCGACCCGGCCGGCACCACCGCGGCCTTCCTCGGCCTGCTCGCCAAGCTGCGCGACGCCGACCCCCGGCCGCTCGAGGCCGACGTGCCGTTCTGGTACGGCACCGTGCCCGCGGGCGGCTCCACCCTGGCCGACGCGGTCCTGGCCCGCGTCGACGCGGTCACCGTGATGAGCTACCGCGACACCGCCACCGGACCCGGCTCGATCATCGGGGTCGGCGAGGACATGCTGCTGCGCGGCCGGCGCGCGGGCCGCCCGGTACGGCTGGCCGCCGAGACCCTCGCCCTGCCCGACTGCCCGTACTGCACCTTCCACGAGCAGGGCCGCCGGGCGCTGGACACCGCCCTGTCCGCGGTCGACGCCGCTTCCGTCTTCTACCCCGCCTACGCCGGCATGGCCGTCCACGACTACGCCGCCTGGACCGCCCTGCGCCCTTGACCCAGCTCTCACCCGTCTCGCATGATCCATGCCTACCGGTTGATTTCCACGTCGGCGCCTCATGGACGGCAAGAGTATGACTCAATTACCCTCATGAGTATGACTAAGCGGATCACGATCTCCCTGCCGGATGATCTCGCCGAAGAGGCGCAGGGATCCGGCAACGCCTCTGGCTACATCGCAGAGGCCCTGCGTGAACAGCGTCGCGTCAAGGACGGGATGGCGGCCCTGGACCGGCTCTGGGGCGCGGGCTGGCAGTCCGGGATCACCGATGCCGACCGTGAGCGCGCGAACCGCCTGTTCGAGTCTTCCCGGAATGTTGCGTGACCACAGAGCCCGAAGGGCTGACCGGCCATGTTCTCGATCTCGATGCGATTTACCACGTGCTCGACGCCAAGAGCGACTACGGCCGTGAGATCGTCCGGCAGTCCGTACTGCGGAACACCACCCTTCTGCTTCCAGCCGTGGCCGCGCAATGCACGGCCGTTTTCCGCCCCCAGCAGGCGGGGGCTCTGTTCGCGGTGCCGGTGGTGACGATCGGAGCGCTGTCAGCCGCCGACGTCATGAACGCAGGTCAGATCGGTGTCACCGTGACGATCAATTCGGAGAGGCAGACTCCCGCACTGGGCATGGAATCCGGGATTGCCGCGATCCTCTCCGCCGCTCACGCCGTGCTCCTGGCAGAAGCGCGCGGAGGCTGGCGGATCATCACCCCGTCACCGCACCTGTATGACGGCATTGCGGGTGTTCGACTGGAAATCCTGCCTTGAGGTGACGTGCTGACGCTTCGAAGCAGGGGACGGCCTATGGAACTCCACCGTTTGCCCTTCTGGATCATGGGCTGGGCGCTAATGTGTTCACGCCCGAAACGGGCAGGCGGCCGGGCCAGGCGTCTCAGGATGCGGAGACTTGGGATTGCCCGGGTCAGTGAAGCGTCAAGCACCCGTTCCACAGCCTGCGGCGCGCCGCAGGCTGCCGCGTGAGCGGCACGGGAATCCTCGTTCCTTCAGGGCGAGGAGCAGGTCAACGACAGTAGGGATGCCTGCTGTAGGAAAAACCGGAAGAAACACCGCAGCCGCTCCTGCCCGCCGTACGGCGGGCAGGGCTGGCTAGGCGTGCGAAACCCGTCGGAGGACGGGCTCAGCGGAGGACGGGCAGGCCCAGGACGCCCAGGCAGGGGTCGAGGAGCCGTCCGAGCAGCGCCGAGTCGAGCAGGTCGGCGACGGTCAGGGCGTGCACGGCGCCGCTGAGGAGGTTCCACACGCCGTTCGCGCGATCGGCGACCGGGATTCCGGCGGCGTCGACGGCCTGGACGAGCTCGAACTGCGCGGCCGCGGCGGCGCGCACGCGGTCGGACATGTGGACCGCCCACGAGGCCTCGTGCACGGCCTGCGACCAGCCGGCGGAGTCGAGGCGGGCCCGGTCGCTGAGGGCGGTCAGCCGCTCCAGGTCGGAGGCGCCGAGCGTCTCGATGCGCCGGCACAGTCCCGTGACGGCCTGGTGCTGAGGGCCGGTGTCCACCGGCCGATCCGGCAGTTCGCGGGTGGCGGCGAGCCAGCCGACGGCCAGCCGCCGCCGGGTGTCGGCCGGGAGCAGTTCGCGCAGGTAGGTGGCCATCACCGCGTCGCAGACGACGGCGGTGGCGGCGGAGGCCGTGTCGTCCTGGCCGCGGACGCCGTCCCGCTCCTGCCACGTCCAGCCGAGCACGTCGTGGCGGACGCAGTGCAGCAGCGCGTCGGGGGTGCCGATGGGCGCCCGCTCCAGCAGGGCGAGGGCTCCCTCGGCGTCCTGCTGGGAGAGGCTGCGCACGGTGGGGCGCAGCACGGTCGCCGCGTGGATGTCCTGCCACAGCTGGGCGCGGACTCCGTCGTCGGGCAGCCGGCGGGCCAGCGCCGCGAGGTCGTGGGAGTCGAGGCGAAGAGCGCGGGAGAGCACTGCGGCGGTCGCCGCTCCGCCGTCCAGCCGCGTCAGGTCGAAACCGAGGACTGGGGCGCTGACCAGGGAATACATGAAACAGTTTTACACCGGAGAATAGCTTTCAACCCAATCGATCAGCTATTTATTACCAAATATCACAGTGCGTTCTTAAGGCGATACTTTTAGTTGATAAAACCATGGCTTTACGAAACAAATACGGGGGGTCACCCACGGTGATCGTGGGCGGCCCCCCGTACGGTGCCTCGCCTGCGGGCGTCCTCCCCGGCGGGAGGGCGGACCTCAGTAGCGGAAGCCGGAGACCAGCTGGTGCAGCCGGGCCGACAGCTCGGCCAGGTTGGCCGCGGCCCGCTGGCTCTCGCTGACGCCTTCGGCCGTCACGTGCGCCGCGTCGGCCAGCGCCGAGATGTTGGTGGCGATGTCGGCGCTGCCCTGGGCTGCCTCGCCCACGCTGCGGTTCATCTCGCCGGTGGTGGCGGTCTGCTCCTCCACCGCCGAGGCGATGGTCAGCTGGTAGTCGTTGATCTTGCCGATGATCGAGGAGATCTCGGCGATGGCCGCGACCGCGCTCTCGGTGTCGGCCTGGATGGCCTCGACCCGCTTGGAGATGTCCTCGGTCGCCTTGGCGGTCTCCTGG
>NZ_CDRNDK010000586.1:0-3354 GCF_977012225.1 Planomonospora algeriensis
TCCTCCGCCGGCCCGGCGGCTCCGTCCGGATGGGGGCCGGCGTCCGGGTCGTCGTCGTGGCGGCCGGTGCTCTCGGGGACGGACCGCTCCGGGCAGGAGCCGGCCTCGGGCACCGCCGGGCCCGCCAGCGGGCTGCGGTACTCCTCGGCCACCTCGGGACCGCCCGGGACGCTGAAGACGAACGTGACCCTGCCGTACAGCCCTCCGGAGTGCCTCTCGGTCACGTCGGCCAGCAGGACCTGGGCGGTGGGCACCGTCCGCAGCAGGTTCGTGACGTGCGCCCGCGTCCGCGGGGTGAACACCACGCCCGGGTTCCGGCCCGCGGCGGCCAGCACGCAGGACAGGCCGGGGCGGGCGGTGTCGAGCAGGTGGTCGACCTGGCGGAAGAAGGAGGGACCGTGTTCGAGGGCGGCGTACAGCTCCCTGCGGGACTCGCGGAGCGACCGGGTCACGGCCGCCAGGTCGGTCACGCCCTCCGCCAGCTCCTCCCGGCGGCCCGCGAGCGTGCCGGTCAGCCGGGTGAGGTTCACCGACAGCTCGTCCAGCAGTTCGGCGTTCCCGGCGAGCGTGGTGGTGACGTCGTGCGCGTTGTCCACGATCCCGCGGATCGACGCGGTACGGCCGTCCAGCCCGGCGGCCAGCTCGCCCACGATGGTCCGCGCGTCCTCGGGGGGCACCGCGTCCAGCAGCTTGCCGACCCCGTCGAACAGCTCCCGGTAGTCCAGCGGGACCGAGGTGGCGGCCAGCGGGATGGTGGCGCCGGGGGCCAGGGCGCCGTCCGGGGCTCCGGCCTCCGGCGGGGAGATCTCCACGTACGGCTCGCCGATCGCGGACTTGCGGCGCACCTCGGCTCCGACGCCCTGCGGGATCCGCACCCCGCGGTCGATGTCCAGCGCCACCGTGATCTTTCCGGGGGCGAGTTTCACCCCGTCGATCCGGCCGATCCGCACGCCGAGGTAGGCCACGTCGAAGCCGGGCACCAGACCGGGGGAGGAGGCGAACTCCGCGTTGATCCGGTACGGCCGCTCGATGACGTCCAGCCTGATGACGCTGGTGAACGCCCAGACGGTCATCACGACGCCGAGCACCGCGAAGAAACCGAGGTTGACCAGGACGCGGTTCCTCATCGCGGCGGCTCCAGCAGCAGCCGGAAGTCGTCGGCCGAATTGGGCCGCCGGGGCCGGTCGCCGTCCCCGGGTTCGGCCAGGAGCAGGCCCTTCATCCAGACGTAGGCCAGCAGCTGCCCGTTCACCACGATCGGCGGCTGGTCGACGAAGTACTGCACCCGGTCGAGGAGGAGTTTCAGGTCCTCCTTGCCGCGCACCGTCGCCGCGGAGACCGCGTCGAGCCGCCGCAGCAGGGTGCGCAGCCGCGCCGCGTGCCGGGGGTAGACGGTGGTGTTGACCTCGCGGGCCAGAGCCGTCAACTCCTTCAGGGTCTTCTTGACGTGCTTGCGGCCGTGGTTCAGCCGGGCCGCGGCGGCCTGGACGCTCCCGGGCAGCCGGTCCAGCTCTCCGGAGCCCGCGGCCAGGTCGTCGCCCAGCTCCGCCAGGCCGTCGATCGTGCGGGCCAGTTCCGCGCGGGACTCGGCGTAGGCGGCGGCGACGTCGGCGGTCTGCCGCAGCAGGCGGTTGAGGTCGCGGCCCTTTCCGCCGATCCCGGTCGCCGCCGCGTCCAGGATCGCGTTCACGTCCTGCGCGCCGAGCGCGTCGATCAGCGGCCCGGCCCGCTCGGTGACCTGCTCGATGTCCGGTTCCACCGAAGTCTCGGCGATCTCCGCGCCGTCGGCGAGGAAGGGACCGGTGGCCATGTCCGCGGCCCCGGCGCCTCGGGCAGCCTCAGCTCGACGTAGTTCTCGCCCAGGATGGAGGTCTTGGCGACCACCGCGGAGGTGCCCTCGGGCACCCGATGCCCGTCCTCGACGGACAGGGTGACCCTGGCGCGGTAACCCTCCAGCCGGATGTCGGTCACGCTCCCGATCCGCACGTCGGCGACCTGCACGCTGTGCCCGGCCACCAGGCTCTGCACGTCGTCGAAGACCGCCGTGAGGGTCAGCTCGCCGGACGGCGCCCCCAGGGTCTGCAGCGAGCAGGCCGCGCTCGTGGCCAGGACCAGGGCGAGAGCCAGGGCACGGGCCGGGGCGCGGAGAAGAGCCAGGCCGCGGACCGGGCCGCGAAAGAGAGCCAGGCCGCGGGCCGGGGCGCAGGCGCGGGCCGGAGGGAGGACCGGGGCTCTCCCGGCCGGTCGGGCGGCCGTCCCGCTCCACCGGGTCATCCGTTCCTCCTCCTCTCCCACGGGCAGTTGCTCAGCTCGCCGGGCAGGCACGGCACCTCGCCCAGCCCCAGGGCGTCGAAGAGCGGCGCCAGCCAGGCCCGGGTCAGCGCGTTGAGCACCAGGCGGAACGTGAGCACGTGGCGCTCGCGGTCCCAGGCCATCACCACGCCGTCGACGAAGCCGCGGGCGCCGGCGATCGCCTGGGCCGCGGCCTCGCTGTTCGCCTTCAGGGTGAGCACCACCTCGGCGAGGTTCGCCACGCCCCGGGGCAGGCGCTCCTGGTAGGCCTCGAGCAGCACGTCGCCGCGCCGTACCAGCCCGGCAAGGCCGGTGATGAAGCGCCGGGTGCGCCGCCGCTCGTCGGCCAGCGCGGCGCCGGCCTCGGCGAAGGCATCGATGGTCTTCTCGACCTGCTTCTCGCGCCGGTTGAGGCTGCCCGCGAGCCGGTTCAGGCCGTCGGCCAGCTCGATCAGCTTCTCGTCCTGCCCGGCGAGGGTGCCGCTCAGCGCGGCCGCGTCGGCCAGCGCCCGGTTGATCTGCTCGCCGCGGCCCCGGACGGTGTCGGCCAGGTTCCCGGCCACGTCGCCCATCCGCTCGGTGTCGAGGGCGTCGGTGAGCCTGGTGAACGCCGCCAGCGCGTCGTCGATCTCCACGGGCAGGTCGGTGCGCTCCAGGGGGATCACCGCCCCCGGGGCGAGCCGCGGCCGGCCCGGCTTCCACGGCGGGTGCAGCACCACGCTCCGCTCACCCAGCGTGTTCTGCGGGGCCACCACCGCCCGCACGTCGGCCGGGAGCGGCACGTCCCCGTCGACGAGCAGATCGGCGCGGACCCGCTCGCCCTCGATGGTCAGCCTCTCCACCGTGCCCGCGTCCAGGCCCAGCACCTTCACCTTGGCCTGCTCGTACAGGGAGGGCGCGGCGCCGAAGTAGGCGGTCAGCCGGTACGGCGCCGCCCCGCCGGGCAGCAGTGAGCAGCCTCCCGCCGAGGCCGCCAGCACCAGGGCCAGCAGCGCCGCGACCAGCCGGCGCGCTCCGAGCCCGCCGGGCCGGCCCGGCCGCCGGGCACCCGGCGTGCGGCCG
>NZ_CDRNDK010000587.1:0-3338 GCF_977012225.1 Planomonospora algeriensis
CGGTACGGCGGTGCTCCAGGGCGGCGTTGTAGAGCTGCCGGTGGTCTTCCAGGCAGGCGGTGAGGGCGGCGGCCTGCTTGGCGGTGGGGCGCAGCAGGAACTTGTAGGACCTGCGCACACCCACCTCCCCTCACGTTCGGTAACGATAACACCACGATATCGGCTGGCGCCGGTAAAACCGGGAAGGACGTTCATGATGCGCGGACCTGACAGGTCGGGGCACGCTCGGGCCTGGGCGGCCCTCCCGCTCCCGGTTCCCCCGTCGCCTGAAGGCGACGGTCCCCTCGGGAGGCTCTGATGGTCTCCACAGGGGGCGGCGTGGCCGGACGCGCGTGGTGCGAGAGGCCGCGGCCGCTCGGGCCCGGCGTCACATGCTGGCGCCCTGCCGGGTGCCCGCCAGGGCCGCGGCCCGTTCGTCGGGGCTGGTACCGCCCCAGACGCCGTGCATCTGGTGGGTGCTGAGGGCGTACTCCAGGCATTGGGCGCGCACCGGGCAGCGCCGGCAGACGGCCTTGGCGTGTTCGTGCTGCATGTGGCCCGGCCCCTGGAGCGAGATGGGGAAGAACAGCTCCGGGTCCTCGCTGAGGCAGGCCGCGAGGCGGGACCAGTGCGTGATGAAGGCGATGTCATTACGAGAAGTCACATCAAATCCAATGAATGTGGGATAAATCCGACCGATGTCGGCTCAACTTGTTCACTCGGATGCCCGCGCCTGTCGGGTTCATACGGGTTCGGGAGAGAAAAGGTCGGCAAAATCGGCGTCGGAGAATTCACGATCGGCGCAGCAGCGAGATGACCGCCCGCTCCACGCCGCCGTGGGTGGACAGCTGCCCGAAGTCGGTCTCGGCGCCGAGTTCGGTGAGCGCGCGGGCGACGGTCCGCCCCTTCTCGTAGGCCTCGACGACGCGGGGGTCGACGTAGGACGCGCGGGCGACGGCGGGGGTGTTGCCGAGGTAGCGGGCCACCTCGGTCATCACCCTGCTGACCGCCCGCCTCCTGCCGGTCCGCGACCGGGCCCGGGTGGAGACCGCCAGGCCCACCGCGGCGAGCACGGTCGCGTGCCAGGTCCGGAAGTCCTTGGCCGACACCTCGTACTCGAACGCCTCGCGCAGGTAGGCGTTGATGTCGTCGCTGCGCACGTCCACCCAGCGGGAGCCGTCCCGGTAGCGCAGCAGCTCGCCGTCCTCGCCGCTCCGGTGCAGGGCGGCGACCACCTCGCACACGTCCGCGTCGACGATCTCCATCTCGCGGTGCTTGCCGCCCTTGGCCGGGTAGGAGCAGGCGACCCGGCCCGCCGCGCAGGTGACGTGCTCCATCCGCAGCGTCGCCAGGCCGAACGACTCGTACGCCTCGCCGCCCACCCGGAAGAAGCCGATGTCGAGCATCCGGGCCGCCGCGCCGAGCACCCGCTCGCGGGTCAGCCCCCGCTGCCGCAGGTGCTCGGCGACGCGGTCGCGGAACTTCGGCAGCCGGTCGGCCATCTCCAGGACCCGGTCGAACTTGATCCGGTCCTGCTCGACGCGCCAGACGTCGTGGTACCGGTACTGCCGGCGGCCGGCCGAGTCCGTGCCGACCGCCTGGATGTGCCCGTCCGCCGAGCGGCAGATCCACACGTCGGTCCAGGCCGGGGGGAGGGCCAGCGACCTGATCCGCGCGATGGTGCGGCGGTCGCGGACCGGCCGGCCGTCGGGGTGGTGGTAGCTGAAGCCGTGGCCCCTGCGGCGGCGCCGGATACCCGGCTCCGCGGGATCGCTCTGGCGAAGTTCGGTCATGGGCGGCCCCCTACCCGCGCGGACGCGGCATATGAACGGGAGGCGGGCCGGAGCCCCTGCGTAAACGGCAGGTCGGGAACGGGAACGCGGATTCCGGGAACGCGTGGCGGAGCGGAGCGGGTCGCCGCGAGAAGCTGTTCGATCGGTCCGTAGGCATACCGAACCGATCCTGGAGGTCTCCGTGGGGAAGCTGAACGACGACGCCAAGGAACTGCTCCGCCGGCCGGTGCACGGCTGGGTGACCACGCTGCGGCCGGACGGCTCGCTGCACAGCACCGTGGTCTGGGTGGACGTCGACGGCGACGACGTCGTCTTCAACACGGCCATCGGCCGGGCCAAGGAGCGGCACCTGCGCGCCGACCCCCAGGTGTCGGTGAGCGTCCTGGACCCGCAGGACCCCTTCCACCTGGTGAGCGTCTCGGGTACGGCGCAGCTGGAACTGGAGGGCGCCGACGCGGTCATTGACCGTCTGGCGAAGAAGTACCTGAACGTGGACTCCTACCCGTACCGCCAGCCGGGGGAGCAGCGCATCACGGTCCGGGTCGCCCCGGAGCAGGTGATCTACAACGCGGGAAGCTGACCGCCCGCCCCCGCGCCCGCCCGGCGGGGCGCGACCCGGGGGGAAGCCCTAACATGTCGCCCTGAACCATGACGATCAGGGAAGGGCCGGGTGTTGAAGGATCTCGGGGACGGATTCCACGCCTTCTGGCGGGAGCGCCACCTGTGCACGCTGACCACCCTGCGGCCCGACGGCACCCCGCACGTGGTCCCGGTGGGGGTGACGCTGGACGCCGAGGCGGGCGTCGCGCGGGTGATCACCTCCGGCTCCTCACGCAAGGCCCGCCACGTCCCGGAGGCGGAGCGGGAGGCCGGTGAGGGCGTGCCGGTCGCGGTCTGCCAGGTGGACGGGCGGCGCTGGTCGACCCTGGAGGGCCGGGCGGTGGTCCGCCGGGATCCGGAGTCGGTCGCCGAGGCCGAACGCCGCTACGCCGAGCGCTACAAGACGCCCCGCGAGAACCCCTCCCGCGTCGTGATCGAGATCCGCGTCACCCGGGTCATGGGCAATGTCTGACGCTTCCCCGGGCCCCGTCGCAGGCCCCTTCACAGGCTCCGCCGCAGGACCCGTCACGGACACCGGCCCGGCCGTCGCGGTCGTCGGGATCGGCGCCGACGGCTGGGCCGGGCTGTCGGCGGCCGCGCGCCGCGAACTGCACACCGCCGAGGTGCTCATGGGCGGCGCGCGGCAGCTCGCCCTGGTGCCCGAGCCCACCGCCGAGCGGGTCGTGTGGCCCTCACCGCTGCTGCCCGCGCTGCCCGGCCTGATCGCCGCCCACTCCGGCCGCCGGATCTGCGTGCTGGCCAGCGGCGACCCCATGTTCCACGGCATCGGCACGACGCTGGCCCGCCTGCTGGGGCCGGACCGGCTCCGGGTGGTCCCGCACGCGTCGTCGGTCTCGCTGGCCTGCGCCCGCCTCGGCTGGGCCGCCGACCGGACCGAGGTCGTCAGCCTGGTGACCCGCCCGGTCGAGTCGCTGCGCGCCGTGCTCCACCCCGGCCGCCGGATCC
>NZ_CDRNDK010000588.1:0-3335 GCF_977012225.1 Planomonospora algeriensis
CGCCGCCGCGTGCTCGTCCTGGTCGCCTCGCTCGGGCGCCAGCCGCGCGCGGATCGCCGTCTGCGACCTCGCCGCCGGCGAGCTGGCCCGCGCCGACCTGGCCGTCGACGTGGAGGAGGGCCCCGACGTCGTGCTGCCCCTGGTCATGCGGACCTGGGAGGAACTGCTCGGCGACCGCCCCGCGGGCCTGGTCCGGGCCGTCGGCCTGGGCGTCCCCGCGACCGTGGAGTTCGCGGCCCGCCGTACCGAGAGCGCCCGCATCATGGCGAGCTGGACCGGCGTGGCCATTCCGCCGATCATCGCCGAGCGCTTCCCGGTGCCCGTCTTCCTCGACAACGACGTCAACGTCATCGCCATCGGCGAGCACCGCGCGGTCTACGCCGGTCAGGCCGACGACCTATTGTTCATCAAGGTCTCCACCCGGATCGGCTCGGGCGTCATCGCGGGCGGCGAGATCCTGCGCGGCGCGCTGGGCGCGGCCGGGGAGATCGGCCACATCCCGGTCCGCGACGGCGGGGGAGTGCTCTGCCGCTGCGGCAACACCGACTGCCTCGACTCGGTCGCCAGCGCCGTCGCGATCCTGCGCAGGCTGCGCTCCCGGGGGTACGAGGTCAAGACCCTCGCCGACGTGGTCGCCCTGGTCCGGGGCGGGGACGCCGAGACGATGACGGTGATCCGGGACGCGGCCCGGATGCTGGGGGAGGTCGTCGCCAGCGCGGTCAACATCCTCAACCCGGCCGTGGTCGTCCTCGGCGGCGACGTCGCCGAGACCTTCCAGCCGCTGGTGGCGGGGGTGCGCGAGGTCGTCTACCGCCGCTCGACCGCCCTGTCCACCCGCAACCTCCGCATCGAGCGCAGCCGCCTGGGCCCCGGGGCGGGCACCGTCGGCTGCGCCCACATGGTCCTCGACCACATCCTCTCCCCGGAGGCGATCGACTCCCCGGCCTGAGCGGCGCGCACGACGCGGGAGGCGCCCGGCGCGCCACCGCGCGCCGTGCCCGCGCGGTGGCGTGGAGTGCCGGATCCGGGGCAGGTTGCACCGGTAGTGGATGCTGTGCGGAGCGGACTCGGGGACCGGTTCCGCCAGGCCTCCCGGGAGGGGACGGCGCTGGTGGTCCTCATCGCGCTGCTCGTCGCCGGGATCGGCGCGGCCCTGTCGGTCTGGGTCGGCGGCGCGCTGCGGGAGGCGCAGCAGCGCGCCGCCGCGCAGCAGATGGACCGGCGCGCGACGCTGATCACCGACGCGGTGGCCGCCGAGAGCGGCCGGTACGCCGACGCGCTCCGCCTCATGGCCGCGGCGCTGGGGTCCCACGAGCGGCTGACGAGGCCCGAGTTCGACCAGGCGACGCGGGCGCTGCAGGACATGCGGCTGGCCGGGGCGACCTCGATCGCCCTGATGGTGCCGGCCACCGACGATCAGGTCCCGCGCGTGCAGGAGTTCTGGCGCCGCAGAGGTGTGCCCGACCTCGTGCTGGACGCCAAGGGGCGGGGAAAGGAGCACGTCTTCTCCGTCTTCAGCCGGCCGCTGGACGGATCCACCCGGACGGCGATCGGCATCGACGCCAGCCAGGCCGCCGAGTCCGCCCGGGCCCTTGCCGTCGCCCGCCGCAGCGGCCAGGTCACGGTCTCCGACACCTACCGCCTGATCCGCGACGACCACCTGCCGCCGGAGCGCAGGCAGCCCGCGTTCGTGCTGACCGCACCGGTCTACGGGCGGGTCGAGGGCGACCGGCGGCCGTTCGTCGGCTGGGTGCTGATGGGAGTGCGCGGCAGGGACTTCATCGACGCGACCCTGCGGCGCACCACGCAGGGCCTGACCGACGTGCGGCTGCTCGCCCGGCACGAGGACGGCGCCCTGGTGCCCCTCGCCGAGCTGTCCGGCGGCTCCCGGCGGGACCTCTCCCGCGACCTGCACCGCACCACTTCGATCCAGGTCGCCCAGCGCCAGTGGCAACTGGAGATCGACTCCTCCTCCGCGTTGCTGCCCGGCGCCCGCAGCCCGCTGCCCGTCATCACCACCGCCGCGGGGACCGTGCTGAGCCTGCTGCTGGCCGCGCTGGTGTCCGTGCTGGGCGGCGGCCGGGCCCGGGCGCGGGTCCAGGTCTCGGCGGCCACCGCCGGACTGCGGGCGGCCGAGGCCGACGCCCGCCGCCAGGCCGGGCTGCTGGCCGCGGTGCTCGACAGCGTCAGCGACGGCGTCGGCGTGGTCGACGGCCAGGGCCGGTTCCTGCTGAACAACCCCGCGGCCAAGGAGATCCTCGGCGTCCCGCCCACCGGGGGAGGGCCGGAGACCTGGCAGGACCACTACGGCCTCTTCCTCCCGGACGGCAGCGCGCCGTTCCCCGCCGAAGACCTGCCGATGGCGCAGGCGCTGGCCGGCCGGCACGTGGAGCAGGTGCCGATGATGATCCGCAACCGGGCCCGTCCCGAGGGGATGGTCATCTCCGTCTCGGCGCAGCCGCTGGACCCGTCGGGCGGGCGGTCCGGCGCGGTGACGGTCTTCCGTGACATCACCGCGTCGCGCGAGCACGAGGCGGAGCTGACCGCGTTCGCCGGAGTCGTCGCCCACGACCTGCGCCGCCCGCTGACCGCGATGCGCGGGTTCGTCGAGCTGGTCCGCGACGAGCTGGACGAGCTGGCCGGTGAACGCCCCGGCGAGGCCGCCGGGGCGGCCGGCCCCGCCGGGACGCGGGAGCCGGCGGCGCAGGAGGTGATCGCCGAGTGCGTGCACCACCTGGACCAGGCGCTGGCGGGCATCGCGCGGATGGCCGGCCTGATCGACGATCTGCTGGCGTACGCCACCGCCCGGGACGCCACGCTGCACCTGAGGAAGGTCGATCTGGACGGGCTGGTGCGGGAGGTCGCCGCCGAGCACCTGACCGCGGCCGAGGCCGATCCCGGCCGCCCCGCGCCCCGGATCGGCGTCGGCCCGCTGCCCGCCGTACACGCCGATCCGTCGCTGGTCCGGCAGCTGGTCGACAACCTGGTCGGCAACGCCGTCAAGTACGTCCGGCCTGGGCAGGGCGCCGAAGTGGAGGTTCGAGCGCTGCCGGCCCCGCCGGGGCAGGCGCGGATCGAGGTGGCCGACCGGGGGATCGGCATCCCGCCCGGCCAGCACCAGGCCATCTTCGCCGGATTCCACCGTGCCGCCGGCGGCTACACCGGAACCGGCCTGGGCCTGGCCATCTGCGAGCGGATCGTCGAGCGGCACGGCGGCGCCATCACCGCCGAGGACAACCCCGGCGGCGGCGCCAGGTTCCGCTTCACCCTGCCCGCCGCCCCGGACGGACCCGGCGGGGACGGCGGACCCGGCGGGCCCGCCGGGAGCGGCGGAG
>NZ_CDRNDK010000589.1:0-3301 GCF_977012225.1 Planomonospora algeriensis
GCCAGGTGCAGCGCCACCAGCGACGACGAGCACGCCGTGTCCACCGTCACCGCCGGACCCTCCAGCCCGAACGTGTACGACACCCGGCCCGAGGCGATGCTGCCCGCGCTGCCGTTGAGGACGAAGCCCTCGAACCCCTCGGGTGCATAGGGCAGACGGCCCCCGTAGTCGTGGTACATCACGCCGGCGAACACACCCGTACGGCTGCCGCGCATCGCCTTCGGGCTGATGCCCGCTCGTTCGATCGCCTCCCACGACGTCTCCAGCAGCAATCGCTGCTGCGGGTCCATCGCGGTGGCCTCGCGCGGCGAGATACCGAACAGGGCGGCGTCGAACCGGTCGGCATCGTGGAGGAAGCCGCCTTCGCGCGCGTAGCTCGTACCCGAGTGGGCCGGGTCGGGATCGTAGAGCCGCTCCAGATCCCAGCCGCGGTTGCCGGGGAAGCCGGTGATCGCGTCGTCGGCCCGAACGAGGAGGCGCCAGAGGTCGTCGGGCGAGGCCACACCGCCGGGATAGCGGCAGGCCATGCCGACGATCGCGATGGGCTCGTCCGCGGAGCTCGTGCGGGCGCTCACCCGGTCGGCGCGTGAGGCGCCGGTGAGCTGCTCCTGCAGATGCTCGGCGAGCGCGTCCGCGGTGGGGAAGTTGAACAGCAGGGTGGCGGGCAGCCGCAGCCCGGTGGCGGCGTTGAGCCGGTTGCGCAGCTCGACGGAGCTCAGCGAGTCGAAGCCGAGATCCTTGAAGGCGGACTCGACGTCCACCGCCTCGGCGTCGGCGTGCCCGAGCACGAGCGCGATGTTCGTCCTGATGAGTGAGAGCAGTGCCACCTTGTCGGCTCCCGCTCGCACCGGCCTGGCCGCCGCGGCCCGTCGCACCTGAGGTTTGACCAGCGCGCGGAACACCGCGGGGATCTCGTCTTGGCGGCGCAGCGCCGCGGTGTCGAGGCGGGCCAGGATCTGCACCCCCTCGTCGAGCGCGAGCGCCGCATCGAACAGGGACATGCCCTGCGCCGCCGGGAGCGGCGCGAGCCCTATCCGGCCGAGCCGGGCCACATCAGCCTGGCTGAGCGCGCCCGCCATGCCGCCGCCGGTCTCCCACAGTCCCCAGGCCAGGGAGAGGGCGGGCAGCCCCTGCGCGCGGCGGTGCGCCGCCAGCGCGTCCAGATAGGCGTTGGCCGCGGCGTAGTTCGCCTGGCCGGCGCTGCCGACCGTGCCTGCGACGGAGGAGTACATCACGAAGAACGACAGGTCGAGGCCGCCGGTGAGCTCGTGCAGATGCCAGGCCGCATCCGCCTTCGGCGCGAAGACCCGGTCGATCCGTTCTCGGGTCAGCGACGTGACGGCGCCGTCGTCGACGACTCCGGCCAGGTGGACGACACCGGTCAGCGGCCGGTCATCGGGGATGGCCGCCAGCAGGGCGGCGAGCTCGGCGTGATCAGCCACGTCGCAGGCGGCGAGCGTGACCTGCGCGCCGAGTGACGTGAGCTCGGCCAGCAGATCGTCGGCTCCGGGCGCCGCCGGGCCGCGGCGGCCGGCCAGCAACAGGTGCCGGATCCCGTACTCGGTGACGAGCCGGCGCGCGGCCAGACCGGCGAGCTCACCGGTGCCTCCGGTCAGCAGCACCGTACCCGCCGAGGGTTCGGACGGGCGTTCGACCACCGGTGCGCCGGCCGCCGGCACGATCCGCGGCACGCGGATGGCGCCTGACCGCAGGGCCAGCTGCGGCTCACCGGAGGTGCAGGCACGCAGCAGCATGGCTTCCGAGTCAGGGTCGCCGTCGGTGTCGAGGAGGACGAACCGTCCGGTGTGCTCGGACTGGGCCGATCGGATCAGCCCCCAGATCGGAGCGGTGGACAGGTCGGGCACGTCGCCCTCGGCTGCGCCGACCGCGCCACTGGTCACCAGCACCAGCTGCGACTGCGCCAGCCGCTCGTCCGCGAGCCATCTCTGGACGAGTTCGAGCACCTCGTACGTCCGCTCACGGCCCACACCGGCCGGGACGCGCACGAGGACCTGCTCCGCGCCGATCGCCTCGTCCAGGGAGGAGGGATCCTGGAGTTCCACCACCCGTCCGGGCTCCGGTCCTCCGGCCGGGACGCTCACCCAGTCCAGCACGTACGGCGTGTGCTCAGGAGACAGCTCCGTCGCCACGGGTCTGACCACCAGGGAGTCCACCGTGAGGATCGGCGCGCCGGTATGATCGGCGACGCTCAGCGAGAGCTCACCCGGCCCCTTGGCACCGGTCCGTACCCGCGCCGTCGTGCCGCCCGCCGCGTGCACCGAGACTCCCGACCAGGTGAAGGGAAGGAACGGGTGGCCGGGCTCGCTGGGCGGCAGGAGATCGCCGAGTGTGATGGAGTGCAGCACCGCGTCGAGGAGGGCGGGGTGGAACCCGAACCGCTCCGCGCCGGACTGCACGTGATCGGGCAGGGCGATCTCGGCGTAGACGACGCCGTCGCGCTGCCAGGCGCTCACCAGGCCCTGGAAGGCGCTGCCGTACTCCAGGCCGGTGGCGGCCAGGTCGTCGTAGAGGTCGTCGACGTCGACGGGCTGCGCGCCCGGCGGTGGCCACTGCTCCAGGTCGAAGCCCGGTGCGGCGGCGACGGGACCGAGTGTTCCCTGGGCGTGCCGCTGCCAGGTGGTCGTGCCTTCCACCCTGGAGTACACGGCCAGGCCGCGGTGGCCGCTGCCGTCGGGGGCGTCCACGACGACCTGGAGTTGGACGGGGTGGTCGTGCGTGAGGACCAAAGGAGTCTGCAGAGTCAGTTCGGAGACGGTCTCGCAGTCCTCGGTCTCGGTCGCGGCGTGGAGCGCCAGCTCGAGGAACCCCGTGCCGGGGAGGATGGCCGTACCGTTGACCGCGTGATCGGCGAGCCAGGGCAGCGTGGTCAGGGAGAGACGCCCGGTGAGTGTGAGACCGTCGCCGCCGGGGGTCGGGATGACCGCGCTGAGCATCGGATGGTCGATGGCGCTGAGCCCGGCTGCCGCCACGTCGCCGCCGGATCTGCCTGATTCCAGCCAGTACCGCTTGCGCTGGAAGGCGTACGTGGGCAGCTCGACATGCCTGGCGGGCACCCCCGAGAAGAACGCCTCCCAATCGACCGCCACCCCCGACGCGTGAAGACGGGCCAGCGCCTCCACCAGACCCCGCGCCTCACCCCGATCCCCCCGCACCGCCGGCACCACCAGCACACCCTCATCACCCTCCAGGACCTGACCCGCCAGCGCACTCAGCACCGCCCCCGGCCCCACCTCCACCAGCACCCCGGCCCCCGCCGAACGCACCGCCCCCACCGCATCGG
>NZ_CDRNDK010000590.1:0-3301 GCF_977012225.1 Planomonospora algeriensis
GCGCAGCCGGCACGCCCGCGCCGCGCCGTCCGGCGCCGCGCCGTCCTGCCGGAGGCGCCGGTGATGGCCGCCACGATCCGGTCCTGGCCGGCCTCGTCCGCGCGGAAGTCGCCCGCGTTGTGGCCCAGTCTGAGTACCACGATGCGGTCGGCCACGGCGCGGACGTCGGCGAGGTTGTGGCTGATGAACACCACGCCCAGACCCCGGTCGCGCATCGCCTCGATCAGGTCCAGGACATGGGCGACCTGCGCGACGCCCAGCGCGGCGACCGGTTCGTCCAGCAGGATGACCTTGGGATCGCCCAGCAGCGACCTGGCGATCGCCACGGTCTGGCGCTGCCCCCCGGACAGCTGCGAGACCGGGACGCGCAGGTCCGGCAGCCGGACCGAGAACGAGGCCAGCAACTCGGCCGCCTGCCGCTCCATCGCGATCTCGTCCAGGAAGCCGCCCCTGACCGGCTCGTGGCCGAGGAACAGGTTGGCGACGACGTCGAGGTTCGCGCAGAGCGACAGGTCCTGGTAGACGGTCGCGATGCCCAGTTCGGCCGCGTGGTGCGGCCGCGTGACCGTCACCGGCCGGCCCTCCCACCGGACCTGCCCGGTGTCCGCAGGCTCCACCCCGGCGAGGACTTTGACCAGCGTGGACTTACCCGCTCCGTTGTCCCCGACCAGCGCCACCACCTCACCGGGGCAGACGTGGAAGTCCACGCCGCTCAGCGCCTGGACCGCACCGAAGCGCTTGCTGATCCCGCTCGCGGCCAGCACCGCTCCGGGCGGCCCGCCGGGTGCTCGCGAGGGCGCGCGTCCGGGCCCTCCCCTCTGGGGTGCCTGCGGGGACGCTCCATCCGGTTCTTCCCGGGACATCTGTCAGCCTCCGATTCCCAGCCGATCGCAAGCCGCGGCGTGGCCGGCCGCGTACACCGCCCCGATCCGGTCGGTGCGTCACCCGGTCACGGTCCGCCCCATCGGCGGCCGGGCCTTGCCGGGGCTCCGGCCGGGGCGTCCGTCCCCAGGTCGATCCCGGCCCCGCCGTCTCCGGCGGAGGATGATCTCGGGGGATCCGGGCGGCGTTGATCGAGTGAATCCCCGGAGCCCCTTTACCGTCAAGCCTTGAAGGCAGCAGGGGGGAGCGCTCTCTCGAGTGTCCGGGCCGTGAAAGACGGCGTCAGGCAGTGCGCACACCGCCGGAGAGCGGAAAAGGGCTGGACGTAACGATTTCACAACCCGGGCGTCATGCCGATGCTGCAAAAACTTGCAGCATTTTCAGAAAGGCGGCGAGAAAATCGATCACTCGTCGGAGGCGACGGGATCGGCGTCCGCCCGGTGCACGGAGGCCACCGCGCCCAGCACGGGGGCGCGGTCACCCAGTCCGGCGAGCGTGATCTCCAGCATGCCGGCTCCCTCCGGCGCCGCCTGGCGACGCGTCGCCTCGCGCAGGGGATCCAGCAGGAGGTCCCCGGCCTCCGCCAGCTCACCACCGATGATCACCCGTCGTGGATTGAGCACGTTGCACAGGACGGCCACCGCGCTGCCCACCGCGCGCCCGGCGTCCGCGATCACGCGGCGGGAACCGGGATCGCCGTCCCGCGCCGCGCCGACCAGCATCGGCAGGCTCGAACTCGTGTCGCGGGGCAGCAGCTCCAGCAGGGCGGGGCCGCCGACGACGGTCTCCAGGCATCCCCGGTTGCCGCACCGGCAGATGCGGCCGTGCTCGTCCAGCGTGAGGTGGCCGATCTCCCCGGAGAACCCCCCGGCCCCGGGATAGGGCCGTCCGCCGAGCACCAGCCCGGAGTCGACGCCGTCGGAGAGCTGGACGTACACGAAATCGCGGATCCCGCGGCCCGCGCCGAGGACGAGCTCGCCCAGCGCGCCCGCGTCCGCCTCCTTCATGAGGTGAACGTCCAGGCCGAGCCGGTCCACCAGCTCCGCCCGCAGGTCCGTCCCCCGCCAGGCGGGCATGCGGCCCGCTCCGAGCAGCGCCCCCGCCGCGGCGACACCGACGCCGCGGACCTTCTCCCGGTCGGCCCTGGCCTGGCGCAGCAAGGTGTCGATCAACCACTCGGCCCGCTTGATCCCGCGCTCGGCCGAGTGCTCGACGTTGTAGGCGATCCGCTCCTCGGCGAGGATCTCGTCGTTCTGGTCGCACAGCACCGCGTGGATGCGCCCGGGACCGATCTGCACTCCGACGACGAGGCCCGCGCCCCGGGCCAGAGAGACGCTCTGCGCCCGCCTGCCGCCCCGGGAGGTGGGCGTCACCACGACCGCGCCGCTGCCCCGGAGATCCTTGACGATGTTGGAGACCGTCGCGGCCGACAACCCCGTCAGCCGGGCGATCTCGGCCTGGGTGAGCGAGCCCTCCACCCGGATCGCCCTGAGCACCCGCCGCTGATTGGCCTCCCGCAAGGCGCCCTGCGACCCCGGGGTCTCACCCGCCATCGGCTCTCCTCGTCCAGGGGCGACCGTACCGGCCTGCAACCAGTGAACGAATGGTCTCACATTCGGTGAGCACTACCGGATGGCCTTCTCCAGCCGCACGATCTCGGCCTGCCGGGAGGCCTCGACGGTCTCGGCGAACCGCCGGGCCGCGGGGTTGAGGCCCTCCTCCTGCTCGGTCACGGCCATCTCGACCGCGCCCCGGTCATGGTCGATCATCAGCTCGGCGAACCTGCGGTCGAACTCCGCGCCCTCGGCCCGCCGGAGCCCGGCCATCCCGGCCTCGGACACCCGGCCGGGTATGTCCTGACCGCCGGGGCCCGCGGAGGCGGTGGTCTTGCCCCAGGCCGCCAGCCAGCCGGTCATGGCGGCGATCTCCTGGCCGCGCTCGCGGCCGATCTCCGCCGCGAGCGCTCCGAGCTCCGGGTCGGCGGCCCGGCCCGCGGCGATCCCGGCCAGCTGCACGGCCTGCTCGTCGTGCGGGATCATCATCCGGGCGAACGCCACGTCGGC
This sequence comes from Planomonospora algeriensis, assembly GCF_977012225.1. Lineage (NCBI taxonomy): Bacteria > Bacillati > Actinomycetota > Actinomycetes > Streptosporangiales > Streptosporangiaceae > Planomonospora > Planomonospora algeriensis. Next base: position 2,946 of record NZ_CDRNDK010000590.1, read on the forward strand.
GTCGTTGAAGTCGGTCGTCGGCTGCGCGCTCGCGGTGGGCACGGGAGTCCCGCCCGTCCCGGCGCCGGGGGCCGCCTCCGGGTCGTCGCCGCCCCCGCAGGCGGTGAGCAGGATCAGGGCGCAGGCCACCGCCGTCCCCGCCGGAGGTGAGGCGGGCGGAGGCCTGCGGGCGGTGGAGCGGTCGGTGGACATGTCGGTCGGGTTCTCCCCGGTTCGTCGCGCGTGGCGGCCGGCCGTTCGCGGGCGGTCCCTGCGGGGCGGCGACGCCGGTCTCCGACCAGGTCGCGGCCCATGCCGCCATTCTACGATCGGCGACCGGAGGGATCTCGGCGCGGCCGGACGCGCGTGATCTCTCC
>NZ_CDRNDK010000591.1:0-3289 GCF_977012225.1 Planomonospora algeriensis
GGAGTAGGCCCGCCGGCGCCGCCGCCGCGTCCCCCCAGCCGAGCAGCGCCGGGATCAGCAGGACCAGCAGGACGGCCGCCGCGCCGATCCCCGCCTTCGCGGCGGTCGGCATCCCCTCGTCCACCGCGAGCGGAACGCCGCCGAAGTCGCGGTCGAGCGCGGGGTTGCGGCGGGCGGCGGACGGCCGCCCGACGGGTCCGCGCCGGTGGAACCGGTGCTGGGGGCCGCGGACGGCTCGTCACCCCGGTCGGTGAGGACCTCCGGGAAGGTGTAGGCGGGCCGGGAGGCGCCGGCCTGCCCCGTCGGCCGACGGGGTGGGTTCGAAGCGGAGCCAGCCCACGCCCTCGAAGTAGAGTTCGGGCCAGGCGTGCGAGTCGTGCGTGCGGACGTTCCACTGGCCGGAGGCGCTGGTGCCGCCGATGTAGCCGATGGCGACCCGGGAGGGGATGCCCAGGACCCGGGCGAGCACCGCCATCGAGGCGGCGAACTGCTCGCAGTACCCGGACCTGCTGCGGAGCAGGAAGTCCGCCAGGGCGGAGCCGTCGTGGCCCTGCGTGGCCAGGCTGTAGGTGAACCCGCCCTCGGTGGTGAAGAAGTCCTGGAGCAGGACCGCCTTCTGGTACGGGGTGGCGCCCTCCCCGGCGACCTCCTCGGCCAGTCGCCGGATCTCCGAGGGCAGGTCGCCCGGGAGCGGCAGATACCGCTCCCTGATCGCCTCCGGAGCCGGCCCCGCCGCCTTGAGCATGGCCGCCGTGGGCTTCGGCTCGGCGCTGACGACCTCGTAGGAGGCCCCTCCGGCGGTGTCGGTGTGGGAGAACACCATGAGCGTCTCCCGGTCGGGCCGCCAGTCGCCGTCGATCCGGATCGTGCCCGGAGGGTACGGCAGCGGCAGGAACTTCAGGTCCTCTACCTCCTCGCTCACCGTGATCCGGGTGGTGACCTGAGTGGTGGGCACGCCCGGGCCCTGCCCCGGGGCGGGGGGCAGGGGCCCGGCGGAGGTGCGGTCCTCGGACCGTCCGGTCGGCTCCGTCATCGTCCACTGCTCGCCGTCGAAGACGTCCAGCGAGTACAACCGCAGGTAGCGGGAGGAGTTGTCGCTGGTCGCATAGGTCAGGAGGGTGGAGTTGGCGGGCCGTGAGAGCTCCCGGCGCAGGTTGGCCACCGGGTCGGGGGGGAAGCTGATCGCGGTGCCGTTCCCGCCCTTGCCGCTGCCCACGCCGAAGCCGAACAGCGGGTCGGGCTCCAGCGTGGGCAGCAGCGAGGGCAGCAGGATGGCCAGGGTGATCGCGGTGAAGCCGACCCGCTTGCCCGACAGCCGCAGGGCGGAGGGGTCGTCGGCGGGACGGGGGGCGACGAAGGAGGGCGTCCGGCGCACCAGCACCGTCCGCCCCCAGTGGCCGACCCGTTCCCGTCCGTCGGCGACCAGCAGTCCCAGGAAGCCCAGCGCGCCGAGGACGATCACCCACCAGCCGAGCGGGTCGTCGAGGAACGAGGCGGGCACCACGAACAGCGACAGCAGCGGCAGGCCGGCCAGCGCGGCCCGGCGGAGCCGTACCGCCAGGAAGTCGACGCAGATCGCGATCAGGCCGACGCCGCCGCAGGTCAGCAGGGTGATCCCGGCGCTGGAGGGGACCGGGACCGCGAAGCGCTGGATGTCGGCGAACCCGCGGGCCGCCAGCTCCGCCAGCCTGATGACCGAGTCCTTGGTGGGCACCACCAGGGCCCACGCCTGCGGGCCGGTGAACACCGCCGTCAGGTAGATCCAGACGGCGGTCGCCTGCGCCGGCGGGGCCAGCCAGTACGGCAGAGCGTAGTGAGAGGCCAGCACGCCGATCCCGGTCACCACGAGGATGATCCCGAGGCCCGTCCAGAACCAGGCACCCCCCTGGAAGAGGGGGTGGAGCGCGATGGCCACCGCCGCGGTGGCCACGCCGGACATGACGGGAAGTCTCATGAGTCGCTCCCGGTGAGTGCGAATCGCCCGCGCTGCGCCGCGTCCGGCCACACGTCCGCGATCGAGGCGCCCGCGGGCAGCCGGACGATGCGCCAGCCCGCTCCGGCGAGCACCGCCTGCGCCGCCTGGTACTCCCGGCCGTCGCCGAGCTCGGGCCGCTCCCAGCCCGCCACGTCCAGCAGCACGGCGACGCCGGTGACGTTGCCGTGCCTGAGGCGGGCCAGGGACTGCGCCTCCTCCACGGTGACGCCGCCGAGCACGGCCACGATCAACCCGTCCCCGCCGCCCTGCCGCAGCGCGGTGACGCCGTACTCCAGCGTCCGCGCCGAGCTGGTCCGGGCCACGGCGAGGGTGTCCAGCAGCGACCAGCTCAGCCCGGTGCCGGCGAGGTGCCCGGTCTCCTGCGTGGCGCCCTGATCGGTGACCAGGCGCAGGCCCAGGCCCTCGTGGGCCAGGTGGACGCCGATGGAGGCCGCGGCCGAGACCGCCACCTCGAAGGAGGAGCGGGGCCCCTCGCCGCGGTGCGCGTGCCTGCGGGTGTCCAGCAGCAGCGCGCCCCGGCTCTGCCACTGCTGCTCCTCGCGCCGGACCATGAGCTCGCCGTGCCGGGCGGTCGAGCGCCAGTGCACCCGCCGCAGGTCGTCGCCCTGCCGGTACTCGCGCGGCGCGACGTCGTCGTCGCCCGCCGCCGCCACGCTCCTGGTACGGCTGTCGCCCCCGCCCGTCCACTCGCCGGACAGGCGGACGTGGGGGAGGGACACCACCTGGGGCGTCACCACCAGCGTGTCGCTGACGGTGAACGACCGGGTCAGCTCGACCAGGCCGAAGGGGTCGCTGATCCGGATCGAGAGGGGCCCGATGGGGAAGCGGCCCCGCAGGTCGGACCGGACCCGGTAGTCGATCTCCCGGACGCCCCGCGGCTCCACCCGGTCCAGGACGAATCTGGGCCGGGCCCCGAGCGCGTAGGGGACGGTGTCCTCGATCATCAGCAGGCCGGTGGGCAGCCGGGTGACGTTCTCCAGCCGGAGGGTCACCGCGGCCTCGCTGCCGACCTCGGCCCGGGGCGGGTCGAGGCGCCGCGCGCAGCTCAGCCGGTAGCGGGTGCGCGCCACCACCACGGCCGCGATCAGCGGGAGGGAGAGGACCAGCACCCCGACGCGGAGCAGGTCGTGCTCCCCGATGAAGAAGGCACAGGCCAGCGCCGCGAGCCCGGAGGCCAGGAAGGACCGGCCGCGTGTGGTGAGAGCCCGGAGCCCGGTCATCCCGTCACCGCCCCGCACGGCGGGACGGCCGGAGGCGCCCCACCGCGTCGGCCGCGCCGGCCGCGGGCGTCGA
>NZ_CDRNDK010000592.1:0-3284 GCF_977012225.1 Planomonospora algeriensis
CCGGAGAGGGACGCCGGCAGGGAGCCGCCGACGGGGAAGCGCCCGGGGCCGGCCGCGCCGTCGTTGGCGACGGTCAGCCGCAGCCGGCCGTCGTGCCGGGTCGTCTCGATCACGCACTTGCGGACGGCGCTGTGCCGCAGCATGTTGGTGACGCCCTCCCTGACCACGGCGCCCAGCGCCAGGTCCAGGTCCGGCGGCAGGCCGGCGGCGTCCACCTGGATCAGGCAGTCGGCTCCCAGGCTCCACAGCAGGGCCTCGGCCCGTACGGCCTCACCGCGCAGGGAGAGGTTCCGGTGGGATCTGGAGGCGTTGCGCACGGCGTGGGCGGCATGCCGTACCGCCTGGAGCGCCTCGGCGAGGTCGCCGCGGAGCCGGGCGTCGCCGTGCGCCCGCCGGTAGGCCAGCTCGCTCTTGATCGACGCCAGCCAGAGCCAGTGGCCCACGAGATCGTGCATGTCCCGGGTGAAGTCCTCACGGGCCCGTGCGACGGCCTCGTCCCGCTCGGCCGCCTGCTCCCTCCGGAGTCGCTTGAGCCGCAGCCAGAGAACGGCCGTGACGCCCAGCGAGGCGAGAAAGAGCAGGACCGCGACCGCCACCGCGGGATGGGTGTGAAAGAGCATGCCGACTCTCGCCGGAGGGGGAGCAACTCCGCCATAAAACCATCAATCATCTTAACTGTCAACAAAACCAAATAATACTCGGTTATGTCAGCAGGTCCGAAATATCGACATCGGCTATGCCCTGACTGGTATGTAATTTTCATCAGGAGTCCCGCGGCGGGGAAGGCGGCCAGGAGCGCTCGGCTCAGGGCAGGGTGAGCGGCAGCGGCACCAGCAGGTAGGCGCCGCCGAGCAGGGCCGCGCCCGAGACCAGCAGGAAGAGCAGCACCCAGAACCCGCCGGGCAGGAAGGTCAGCCGGGCGAGCTGGTCGGCGTCGGAGTCGGGGGCGCGGCCGTGGCGGCGCTTGCGGCCCAGTTCGAGGATCGGCCGGATCCCGCCGAACAGCAGGAACCAGACGGCCAGATAGGCGATGACCGCGTCGACGTCCGGCGGGGCGTACCAGGTGAGCGCGGCGATCGCCCCGCCGACGGCCAGCAGGCTCACCGCCCCGAACAGGTTGCGGATCACCACCAGCATGCAGACGAGCAGTGCGACCACGACGGCGATGAGCACGGCGACGTAGCCGGCGGAGGTCAGCCACGCGCCGCCCAGCCCCAGCAGGGAGGGGGCGACGTAGCCGGCGGCGGCCGTCAGGATCATGCCGGGGCCGGTGGGCCTGCCGCGGGTGAGCGTCACGCCCGAGGTGTCGGAGTGCAGCCGGATGCCCTGCAGCTTGCGCCGGGTGAGCAGCGCCATCAGCGCGTGCCCGCCCTCGTGGGCGATGGTGACCAGGCCCCGGGAGAGCTGCCACGAGGCCGACCACGTCACCACCGCCAGGGCGGCCAGCGCGGACAGCAGCACGACCCATGCGGGCGGGCCCGGCTGGGCCGTGGTGAGAGTCACCCACACTTCGGTCAACGGTCACTTCCCCTCGCGGATGCCCCGGAACGCCAGAGCAAAGCGTCCCATGGGTACAAGTCTGGTGGAGACGGACCCCGGGTGCTGTATACCTGTGAAGTATCTGCCGTTATTAAGCTCGAAGTGCAGAATGGCAATGATCGGGAGATGCCCGTGAGCGACACCAACGCCACACTCGTCAGGACCTTCTACGACGCGCTCGCGCGCCGCGACCTCGACGCCATGGAACGCTGTTACCACCCCGACGTCACCTTCGGTGACCCGATCTTCCAGGAGCTGGAGGGCAGGGCCCGGATCATGGGCATGTGGCGCCTGCTGACGGAGCGGAACACCGGCCTGGACGTCTCGCTCAGGAAGGTGGCCGCCGGCCCCCACGAGGTCACCACCGGCTGGACCGCCGCATACACCTTCACCGCCACCGGCAGGAAGGTCGTCAACCGGATCGACTCGCTGTTCCGGTTCGAGGGCGGGCTGATCGTCCGGCAGCACGACGAGTTCGACTTCAGGCACTGGTCGAAGATGGCCCTCGGCCGGCCGGCGGGGCTCGTCGTCGGCTGGACCCCGGCGCTCCGGGCGCGGATCCGGAGCCAGGCGATGGAGGGCCTCAGGGAGTCGATGGCCCCCGCCTGACGGGAGCCGCCGGGGACCGGGGCGGCCCGGCCGGCGGGCCGGTCAGCCGAGGAGCTTGCGGGCCGCCTCCTCGATCTCGTCCTCCGAGAGCAGCACGTGCTTGGCCGCGTCGCCCAGCGGGACGAAGCTGTCGGAGGAGGTCACCCGGGCGACCCTCCCGCCGAACCCCGCGTCCAGCAGCTCCGCGACGATCCCCTCCGAGACGCCGCCGCCGCGGCGGGTCTCGTCGGCGATCAGCACGCTGCCGGTCAGCTCGGCCGCGCGCAGCAGGTCCTCGACCGGCAGCGGGGCCAGCCAGCGCAGGTCGAGCACCCGGCAGCCGTACCCCTCCGCGGTGAGCCTGACCGCGGCGCGCAGACTCATCCGCAGGCCGTTGCCGAAGGTCACGATGGTCAGGTCGCGGCCGTCGCCGTAGCTGCGGGCGCGGCCGATCGGGACGTGCGTCTCCGCCCAGCGGGACGGCGGGGCGTACGGCGCGAGCCAGCCGTTGTCGCCGTCCTCGAACATGTCGCGTGCGGTGTAGAGGGCGATCGGCTCGAGGAAGACGCAGACGCTGCCGTCGGTGCGCGCGGCGGCCAGGCAGGTGCGCAGCATCGCGGCGGCGTCGTCGGGCCGGGACGGGGAGGCGACGACCAGGCCGGGGATGTCGCGCAGCGCGGCGACGGAGTTGTCGTTGTGGAAGTGGCCCCCGAACCCCTTCTGGTAGGCGTAGGAGGGCAGGCGCAGCACCATCGGGTTGCGGAAGGCGCCGCGGGAGAAGAACTGCAGGGTGGCGGCCTCGCCGCGGATCTGGTCCAGGGCGTTGTGCAGGTAGGCGAGGTACTGGACCTCGGGGACCGGGAGCAGGCCGGACACGCCCGAGCCCAGCGCCAGGCCGAGCACCGTCTGCTCGTCCAGGAGCGTGTCGAACACCCGGTCGGCGCCGAAGCGCTTCTGCAGGCCGCGGGTGACGCCGTAGACGCCGCCCTTGCGGGCCACGTCCTCACCGAAGACCAGGACGTCGGGGCGGGCGGCCAGTTCGTCGGCCAGGGTCCGGTTGATCGCCTGGGAGAGGGTCAGCGGCCCCTCGTCCTCGGGCAGCCGGCCGCCGAAGGCCCGCTCGCGGGCCGCGGCGGGGGGCGGCGGCCGGGACCGCC
>NZ_CDRNDK010000593.1:0-3262 GCF_977012225.1 Planomonospora algeriensis
GTCCCCGCCGAGGTGGTCCTCGCTGCCCGCGCTGCCCCTCCACCCCGAACGGAAGGTCGACCGGGCCGCACTGCCCGAACCGCGCCCCGCCCGGCCGGCACGCGCGCCGACGAGCCGTCCGGCGCGATGGAGCGGCTCGTCGCCGGGGTGTGGCGGGAGGTCCTCGGCCTGCCGAGGATCTCCGCCGGAGAGAACTTCTTCGAGATCGGCGGGCACTCGCTCGCCACCGCCGAGGTCCAGGCCCGGCTCGCCGCGCTGCTCGGCCGTGCCGTCCCCATCGTGGACCTCTTCCGCTTCCCCACGGTCCGCTCCCTCGCCGCCCACCTCGACGGCGCCGGGCGCACCCCGGGTCCGGACCGCGCCTCCCGGCGGATCGCCGCCAGGCAGGTCCGGACCCCGTCCCGCAGGGCACCATCCCGCCGGCCCCACCCGGCCGGAAGACAGGAGAATGAGGAATGACCGAGGAATACGCGGTCGAGCCGATCGCGGTGGTCGGGCTCGCGTGCCGGATGCCGGGGGCTCCGGACGTCCCGTCGTTCTGGCGCAACCTCGTCGACGGAGTGGAGTCGGTCAGGTTCTACACCCGGGAGGAGCAGGCGGCGCTCGGCGTGCCCGACTACCTGCTCGACGACCCGAACTTCGTGCGCGCGGCGTCCATCGCCGACGACTACGGCGCCCTGGACGCCGCCTTCTTCGGCATGTCCCCCCGTGAGGCGCAGCTGCGCGACCCGCAGCAGCGCATGTTCCTGGAGCTGTCGCACAGCGCCCTGGAGGACGCCGGCTACGACCCCGCGCGCTACCCCGGAGAGGTCGGCGTCTACGGGGCGATCGGCTCCGACGAGTACCAGTGGATGTTCATCCGCAGGGACCGCAGGACGCACGCCTCCGTCGGCAACCTCGCCATCTACACCGGCAACCATCCCGACTACCTGTCGACGCTGGTCTCCTACAAGCTCGACCTGCGCGGCCCCAGCCTCACCCTGCACACCGCCTGCTCGTCCTCCCTGGTCGCCATCCACACGGCCTGCGAGGCGCTGCGGTCCGGCGAGTGCGACATGGCGCTCAGCGGCGGCGTGTCGATCGAGATGCCGCCCGAGTGGGGCTACCAGTACCACCAGGACGGCATCTACGCCCCCGACGGGCACTGCAGGGCGTTCGACGCCTCCGCCGCGGGCACCATCTGGGGCGGCGGCGGGGGCATCACCGTGCTCAAGCGGCTCTCGGATGCCCTCGCCGACGGCGACCACGTCCGGGCGATCGTGATCGGCAACGCCATCAACAACGACGGCGCCACCAAGGTGGGCTTCTCGGCGCCGAGCGTCGAGGGGCAGGCCGTCGCGGTCTCCCAGGCCCTCGACCTGGCCGGCGTCGACCCGCGCACCGTCACCTACGTCGAGGCGCACGGCACCGGCACCTCCCTGGGCGACCCGATCGAGGTGGCGGCGCTGTCGAGCGTGTTCGGCAGGGACACCGCCGAGACCGGCTGGTGCGGGATCGGCTCGGTCAAGACCAACATCGGGCACCTCGGCCCCGCCGCGGGCATCGCCGGGTTCATCAAGACGGTCCTGTCGATCGAGCACGGCATGATCCCGCCGAGCCTCAACTACACCAGTCCCAACCCCCGCATCGGCTTCGGCGAGAACCCCTTCCACGTCGTCTCCTCCCTCACCAAGTGGGAGACCGGCGACCTGCCGCGCAGGGCCGGGGTCAGCTCCTTCGGCATCGGCGGCACCAACGCGCACGCCGTACTCGAACAGGCCCCGGCGGTCCCGCCCGCCCCCCCGCGAGGACCGCCCGGTCCACCTCCTGCGGCTGTCGGCCCGCACCCCGGCCGCGCTGGACGCCATGGCGGGCAGGCTCGCCGAGCGGCTGACCGGCGCGGCCGACCTCGACCTGGCGGACGTGGCCTTCACGCTGCGCACCGGTCGCAAGGAGATGAAGCACCGGGCGGTCGTCGTCGCCGCCGACACCGAGGACGCGGCCCGCGCGCTCACCGATCCCCGCCGCCTGGTCAAGGGCGCGGCGGGTACGGCGCCGCGGGTGGCCTGGCTCTTCTCCGGCCAAGGCGCGCAGTACGCCGGGATGGGGTCCGGGCTCTACCGCACCGAGGAGGTCTTCCGCCGGGCCGTGGACGAGTGCGCCGAGCTCCTGCGCACCGAACTCGGCCTCGACCTGCGGGACCTGCTCTTCCCCGGCGACGGCGAGCGGGAGGCCGCCGACGAGCGGCTCCGGCAGACCGCGCTCACCCAGCCCGCGCTGTTCACCGTCGAGTACGCGCTGGCCCTCCTCTGGCGCTCCTGGGGCGTCGAACCGGCCGGGATGATCGGCCACAGCATCGGCGAGTACGTCGCGGCGACCGTGGCCGGGGTCTTCGACCTGCCCGGCGCGCTGCGCCTGGTCGCCGCCCGGGGCAGGCTGATGCAGAGCATGCCGCCGGGCTCGATGCTCGCGCTCCGCCTGGACGAGGCGGAGGTCCGCGAGAGCCTGCCCGACGGGCTCTCGGTGGCGACCGTCAACGGGCCGGGGACCTGCGTCGTGTCCGGGCCCACCAGCCTGATCGAGGAGTACGGCGCGCGGCTGGCCGAGCAGGGGGTGGGCCGCACGATGCTGCGCACCTCGCACGCCTTCCACTCGGCCATGATGGACCCCGTTCTCGCGGAGTTCCACGAGGTCGTCGCCTCGACCCCCCGCGACGCCCCCGCCCTGCCCTTCCTGTCGAACGTCACCGGGACGTGGATCACCGCCGAGGAGGCGGTCGACCCCGCCTACTGGACCCGCCACCTGCGGGAGGCGGTCAGGTTCGGCGACTGCGTGGCGACCCTCCTGGCGGAGGGGGAGTGGCGGCTCGTCGAGTGCGGTCCCGGCCGCCAGCTGGCCGGTCTGGTCAGGCCCCAGCTGCCTGCCGGCGCCCCGGCGCCGCTGGTGAGCCTGCCCGGCCCGGCGGACCCCAAGCCGGACGCGGAGGTGCTCCACGCCACCGCCGGGGCCCTGTGGACCTCGGGGATCGCGATCGACCCGGAGGCCGCAGGCGCACCCGGGCGCCGCGTCCCGCTGCCGGGCTACCCCTTCGAGCGCTCCCCCCACTGGGTGCCGATCCTGCCCGACCCGCAGCTGATCTACCCGGTCCCGCCGCGCACCGGCGCGCTCCCCGTCGAGGAGTGGTTCAGCCTGCCCGCCTGGCGGCAGGAGCCCCTCCCCGTCTCCGGCGCGCCGGCGCCGGAGCGCTGCCTCGTCTTCGCCGGCCCGTCCGCCGCCCCGCTGG
>NZ_CDRNDK010000594.1:0-3248 GCF_977012225.1 Planomonospora algeriensis
CGGCGCCCGCACAGGGCGAGTTGGCGAACGCCGCCACCAGCACCGGCCCCAGCCGGTGCAGCAGCCGCCAGCGGGCGCGCGCGTCGGCGGTGTCGCGGCCGATGTCGAGACAGACCTGGATGGAGGCGGTGGAGCACATCATGGCGCGCCCGGCCGCGTTGCGGGCGTCGAAATACGCCTCCATCGCGGTGTATCGGGGGAGGTCCAGCTGCCGCAGGGGGGATCTGCGCGGATCCAGTCCGTATCCGGTGCGGCGCAGCCCCGCGGCGGCCAGGTGCGGGTCCAGGTGGCGCAGGTCGGCCTCGAGGGCCTGGCGCGCGGCGGCCGGACCGGGCAGGGGCGGGGAGCTGAGTTCCAGCTGGCCGCCGGGTTCGTAGGTGACGGCGCTACCCGAGGGCAGCGGGGAGGCCGCCCGGACGGCGGCGGTGAGGCGGGGCAGGGGGACGTGCTCGCCGGGTCTGGCCGGGTCGGTGACCAGCCATTCCGACTCGACACCGGTCAGCCCGGGCGGGCCGGTCTTGAAGCAGATCCCGTGGACATGGGCGTAGACGTCGTCTTCGGTGAGAAAGGACATGCCACCTCCCGTCTGGCACACGGTCTCCACATTCCCCCAGAAACCAGGACAGGGCAAGATCCGGATCGGGACCGCGTCCCCGGGGCGGCCTGGAGTGGCCCATCGCCTACCGCACCGGCGAGCGGGAGCGGCTGGAGACGCTGCGCGGCTTCGGCGTGCGCCGCTTCACCTCGATGCTGTACCCGCACAAGCCGGACATGGCCGCCTGGCTGAACGGCTGGTCGGCGGAGTTCGCCGCCCGGACGCCGGACTGCCTGCACACCGCGACGTTCTTCCCCGAACCGGAGGCGGTGCGCTACACCGCCCGCGCCCTCGAGGAGGGCGCGCGGGTGTTCAAGGCGCACCTGCAGGTCGGCGGCTACGACCCCGGCGACGGACTGCTGGACGGGGTGTGGGGCCTGCTGGCCGAGGCCGGCGTCCCCGTGGTCACGCACTGCGGCTCCGGTCCCGCGCCCGGCAGGCACACCGGTCCCGGCCCCATCGGGCGCGTGCTGGCCCGGCACCCGCGCCTGCGGCTGGTGGTCGCGCACATGGGCATGCCGGAGTACGCCGAGTTCCTGGACCTCGCCCAACGGTACGAAGGCGTTTTCCTGGACACCACGATGGCCTTCACCGCCTTCAGCGAGGCGCTGGCGCCGTTCCCCCGGGCCGAGCTGCCGCGCCTGGCGGACCTCGGGGACCGGATCCTGCTCGGCACCGACTTCCCGAACATCCCCTACTCCTACGCCGAGGCCCTGCGGGCCCTGGCCGGCCTCGGACTCGGGGACGGCTGGCTGCGCGCCGTCTGCCACGACAACGCGGCCCGCCTGTTCGGGGTCTGAGCGGGCGGTCCCGGCACCGCTCTCCACGACCGAGCCGGACTCCCTCTCCGCTACCCGCGCCACCCGTGCCGCCTGCGACTCCCACGACGCCGCCGGCGCACGGCGCGCGGAGGGAATACGCTCTCGTTCTGCAGCGCTGAGGAAAGTTGAAACTTCAACGAGATGGAGGACGGTGAGCACGATGCAGTTCGGGATCTTCACCGTAGGCGACGTCACCACGGACCCGACCACGGGCCGGACGCCGAGCGAGCACGAGCGGATCAAGGCGATGGTGGCCATCGCGCTCAAGGCGGAGGAGGTCGGCCTGGACGTCTTCGCCACCGGAGAGCACCACAACCCGCCCTTCGTGCCGTCGTCGCCGACGACCATGCTCGGCTACATCGCCGCCCGGACCGAACGGCTCATCCTCTCCACCGCCACGACACTGATCACGACGAACGACCCGGTCAAGATCGCCGAAGACTACGCCATGCTGCAGCACCTGGCCGACGGGCGCGTCGACCTGATGATGGGCCGCGGCAACACCGGGCCGGTCTACCCCTGGTTCGGGCAGGACATCCGGCAGGGCATCCCGCTGGCCGTCGAGAACTACGCGCTGCTGCACAGGCTCTGGCGCGAGGACGTCGTGGACTGGCAGGGGCGTTTCCGCACCGCCCTGCAGGGCTTCACCTCGACCCCCCGGCCGCTCGACGGGGTCCCGCCGTTCGTCTGGCACGGCTCGATCCGCAGCCCGGAGATCGCCGAGCAGGCGGCCTACTACGGCGACGGGTTCTTCGCCAACAACATCTTCTGGCCGAAGGAGCACTTCATCCGGCTGATCGGCCTCTACCGGGAGCGCTTCGCCCACTACGGCCACGGCACCCCGGAGCAGGCGATCGTCGGGCTCGGTGGCCAGGTGTTCATGCGGAAGAACTCCCAGGACGCGGTACGGGAGTTCCGCCCCTATTTCGACAACGCCCCGGTGTACGGCCACGGCCCGTCGCTGGAGGAGTTCACGGCCGAGACCCCGCTCACCGTGGGCAGCCCGCAGCAGGTGATCGACCGGACGCTGACCTTCCGCGAGTCCTTCGGCGACTACCAGCGCCAGCTGTTCCTGATGGACCACGCAGGACTGCCGCTGAAGACCGTGCTGGAGCAGCTCGACATCCTCGGCGAGGAGGTCGTGCCCGTGCTCCGCAAGGAGTTCGCCGCCCGCCGTCCCGCCGGCGTGCCGGACGGCCCCACCCACGCGGCCCTGGTCGCCCGCCGTACCGCCGGAGCCGCCGGGGAGGCCCCCGTCCCCCCCGGCCCCGCCGCCTGATCCGCCCTCCCGCACGCACCGCACTGGAGAACCCGATGGAAACCCTGAAGATCGTGGCCGTCTCGGCCGGTCTCGGCCGGCCCTCGTCGACGCGGCTGCTGGCCGACCGGCTGGCCGGGGCGGTCCGCGCCCGGCTGGCCGGGGAGCGGGCGGTGGAGGTGCGCGTGGTGGAACTGCGCGACCTGGCCGTCGACATCGCCAACAACCTGGTGACCGGGTTCCCCGGCGCCGCGCTGCGCGAGGCGGTCGAGGCGGTGGCGGGGGCGGACGGCCTCATCGCCGTGACGCCGATCTTCACCGCCTCCTACAGCGGGCTCTTCAAGTCGTTCTTCGACGTGATCGAGAACACCGCGCTCACCGGCAAGCCCGTGCTCGTCGCGGCGACCGGCGGTACGGCGCGCCACTCGCTCGCCCTGGAGCACGCGCTCCGCCCGCTCTTCGCCTACCTGCGCGCGGTCGTCGTCCCCACCGCGGTCTACGCCGCGTCCGAGGACTGGGGCTCGGCCGGGGACTGGGGCTCGGCCGGGGACGCGGGCGCCGACGCCCTGGCCGC
>NZ_CDRNDK010000595.1:0-3225 GCF_977012225.1 Planomonospora algeriensis
CCCCGCCGCCGCGCCCGCACGAGCAGGTGCACGGCCTCCCGGCCCCGCACGGTCCCGTCTCCGGTCCGCAGAGCCCTCCCGGGTACGGCCCGCAGCCCCCGCACGGATACGGAACCGGTGCCGGGCCGGACGCCTCCGGGGCCGCGTCCGGTGAGGCGCCGGGGCGGGCTCCGCCTCTGGGCGGCCGTGGCGGCCGTCGCCTGCGTCGCGGGCGCGGGTGCGGGAGCGGCGCTGGCGCTCAACGCCGGATCTCGCGAGCGGACCTCGTTCGACGAGCCCGTGGATTTCTGCAAGCTGCTCACCGCCGAGCAGGTCCGCCAGATCATGGGCGTCGCCCGGCCTCCGGCCGGACGGCCGGACGACGGCGGCTGCGCCTGGACCACCGAGGACAGCGGGATCGCGCTGATCCCCGTCACCGACAGCGACACCCCGCAGCCGTGGGCGCTGACCCCGGAGTCGGCGCGCACGCTCTTCGCCAACCTGGACCGGGAACACGCCAAGGCGTCCCAGGTCACCTGGGAGTGGAAGGAGATCGGCGTCAGCGGGGCGACCGCCGAGCGGACCGTCCGCCGGGCGGTGCCGGGCCTGGGCGAGGAGGCCTTCGCCTACGATCTGACCTCCTCCGGAGGCCGTACGCACTCGGGCATCGTGACCTTCCGGCTCCTCGACCTCGTCGTCGAGGCCCAGTACTCCACGCGCTCCGCCCGGCCCGCCGACGACGACATCAGGAACGGCGCGCTGGCGGTGGCGCGGCAGGGCGAGGCCGCCCTGCGGGGCCTGAAGTGACCGGCCGCACCCTGGCCGGCCGGTACCGGCTGCTGGAGCGGCTCGGCGAGGGCGGCGCGGGCACGGTCTGGCGGGCGCACGACGAGACGCTCCGCCGCGACGTCGCGGTCAAGGAGCTGCGCGGCGGCGCCGGGTTCGCCGAACGGGCGATCGCCGAGGCCCGAGCCGCCGCCCGGGTGAACCACCCGGCCATCGTCATGGTCCACGACGTGGTGACCGACGGCGGCCTGCCGTGGATCGTGATGGACCTGGTCGGCGGCGTCTCCCTGGACAGGCTGATCGAGCGGGGACCGCTCCCCGCGCCCCGGGCCGCCGCGATCGGGCTGCGGGTCCTGGACGCGCTGGAGGCCGCGCACGCGCACGGCATGCTGCACCGCGACGTCAAGCCGGGCAACGTCCTGATCGAGCGGGACGGTACGGCGGTGCTCGCCGACTTCGGCATCGCGGCCCCGATGACCGGTGAGCAGAGCCTGGCCGACCGGGCCGGATCCGCCGGGTACACGGCCCCCGAGCGCCTCCGGGAGGAACCGGCCGGGCCGCAGTCCGACCTGTGGGCGCTGGCGGCGACGATGTACGCCGCGGTGGAGGGCCGCGCCCCCTTCCGCCGCGACCACCCCGCCGCCGTCGCCGCCGCGGTGCTGATGCACGAGCCGCCCGCACCGGTCCGGGCCGGGCCCGAGCTCGGCGGGCTGCTGCTCGCCATGCTGGCCAAGGACCCGGCCCGGCGCCCCGCCCCCGCGGCGGTCCGCAGGTCCTCGACCGATCGCCGCCACGACCTCCTACCGCTCCGTCGCCGCCGCACCGGTCGCCCCGGCCGCCCCGCACGGAGCCCTGACCGCTCCGCACGGAGTCCCGGTCCGCCCCGCGCGGGCGGGCCGCGCCGCTGGTTCTGGAGTGCCGCCGCCGCGGTCGCGGTGTCCGCGGTCGCAGGTGCGGCGATCGCCTGGAGCACGGTCATGTCACCGGGCGGCGGGCCGGACCGGGGACGGTTCGCCGCCGCGCCGGAGGCCTGCGACCTGCTCACCGTCGAGCAGGTCCGCGAGCTGGTCGGCCAGGTCACCGATCCGAGGATGACCAAGGTGGACGAGTGCACGTGGAACTACCTGAAGGGGGGCGTCCCCTACCGCTGGATCAGCGTGCAGACGCAGGCCGTACCCCCGCACGGCGAGAGTTCCGCGCCCGAGGCGGCGCGGCTGCTCTTCGAGGGCATGCGGCGGGAGACCGACTCCGAGGCGGGCGGCGACACCGCGTTCGGCCGCCAGACCAGGTCCCGGGTCCGCGCGCTGCCCGGCGTGGGCGAGGAGGCGTTCGCCCGGGACTACGTGAGGGAGGGTGCGAACGTCTCCCGCACCGTCTGCACCGTCTGGCTCCGCGTCAGCAACCTGATCGTCAGGGTGGAGTGGACCCGCGCCGAGGAGGGCGGGGTTCGCCCGGCCGACCAGCGGACCGCGCTGCGCGCCGCCGAGCGGGTGGCGGCCGGGCTCGGCGCTCCAGGCCCGTCCGGGTCGTCCGGGTCGTCCGGGTCGTCCGGGCCGTCCGGCGGCTGAACCGCGTCCCCGTTCCCCACAGGAGGTCCCCTTGAGTTCCGGCAGTCCCGAGCCCCCCGCCACCCCGGCCACCGCACCGGCCGAGTGGGGGCCGACCGTCCCGTCCCCGGTCCCGTCGCCGGGGCCCCGGCGGTGGCTGCTGCCCGTGGCGGGCGTGACCGCGCTCGCCGTGGCCGCGGGCGGGGGCTCCTACCTGCTGGTGAGCCGGCTGAACGCCTCCGGCGCCTCAGCCCCGGCCGCGTCCCCTGCCGCCCCCGTCTCCCGACGGGCCCCGCGGACCCCCGAACGTCTGCGCCATGCTCGACCGGGTCGACGTCGACCGCCTCGTCCCCCAGGCGAAGGTGAGCGACTCCACCAACGACAACCGGGACTCCTCACCGGCCTACGTGACCTGGAGCTGCTCCTGGCAGAACCTGAACTACTCCTACGGCGAGTTCCGCCGGAGCAGGCAGATCAGCGTCAAGGTCACCCAGCACGAGGGGGAGAGGACGGAGACCGCCGACACCGTCGCCCGGCGGAGCTACGGCCACGACCTCGAATCGGCCCGGTACGCCGAGAACCACCCCCAGAAGGACTACTACTACTCCCCCGTCCGCAAGCTCCAGGGCGCCGGCGACGAGGCGCACGTCCAGTACACCTGGTCCAAGGGGAAGACGAAGTACGCCTTCGGGACGGGGTTCGGCCGGGTCGGCGACGTGACCGTCAAGGTGGAGTACCAGGCCGACCAGCAGCCCAAGGACGTCCCGCTCTTCTCCGACGAGGGCAAGCAGTCCGTCACCGAGCAGAACGCGCTGCGGGAGGCCGAGCTCCTGATGCGGCAGGTCTCCGAGGCGGTCGCGGCCTGGCGGCAGGGCCGGCCGTACGCCCGCTCGTCCCCCGGCCGACGGCCTCG
>NZ_CDRNDK010000596.1:0-3219 GCF_977012225.1 Planomonospora algeriensis
GCCCAGCCGTCGCCGTCGCCGTCGCCGCATGGGCACGAGCATGAGCCGACGCCCGCGCCGCCGACCGCGTCGCCGCTCCCGGAGCCGACAGCGAGCACGACCGCTTCCGCCCCGGCTGAGCCGACATCGACACCGCCGCCGGAGACCGAACCACCACTGGGGGAGGAGTCCGAGCGGCCGGAGCCGACCGAGGAGCCTGAGCAGCCGGAGCCGACCGGTTCGCCGGACCCGATGCCGGGGGAACCGGAGCAGCCCGAGAAGCCGGACGAGCCGAGGGACGGCCTGCTCCCTCTACCCCTGCCGGACCCGGACGACGAGCTGGCGGCCGCGGCGGCGCCGATCCTTCCCGCGGGGGCGGGAGGAACGGTGGCGGCCGGCGGCTGGTGGTACGTGCCGGCCGGGCCGCGCTGGACGTGACGTCCCCGCATCAGGGGGCGACGCGACCGCAGGCGACGAAGGCCGGTTGGCTGTCGTCCTCGCGGGAACCTCCGGGACCGGGGTATGGGCGCCGAGTGCCTTATGGCCGGTTCGGGGTCGTGTGCCGGGTTCGCGGTCCCGTCCGGCTCGTAAATGATCTCTCTGTGGTGGCCGCTGCCGGGCGAACAGCCGGTTCCGGATAGGGAAAGGTCCGGGAGGGGGGTGCGCCGCTCCTGAGCCCTTTCAGGCGTTCACCCCTGTTCGAGGGGTGCCGAGGAGGAGATCCAGGAGCGGCACCCTCGCTCCTGGACTCCCTCGGCGCGTTTCGGCCTCGTCAGGTGTCGACGTGGAGGACCCAGACCGACACGCGATCCAGGTCCTCCGGGCCGTGCGTGTAGAGCGCGCGGTAGGCGGGCGTGATCAGCTCGTACGCGCCGGGGATCCCGGCGTACGGCACGGCTTCGGGGGGTGTGGGGTCATCGCCCAGGTCCAGCAGCGCGTCAACGATCGACGCGCGCAGGGTCATCGGCGCAAGGCGCAGTGCGGCCTTGACGTCCGGGGCGAAGTGGACGGGAATCTTCACTGGGGGGCGTCACCCAGCCCGAGGTCGGCGTACGCCTGCTCGCGCGACGTGTAGACGGTCATGTCGAGTTCCCCCCGGGCGGCGGCGTCGATCTTGGCGCGGACCTCGGCGGCCTCGCGCTCTCGCTTGAGTCGTACATACTCCTCGAACTCCTCCTCGGATATGAGCACGGCGCGCTCGGTGGTGGAGCGGCTGATGGTGGTGTGCCGGCGGCCGTGGACGGCTCGCGCTACGAGCGTGCCGAGTTGGCTGCGGGCTTCGGAGATGCCCAGTGAGTCGCGGGTGGTGGTCATGCGGGCGCCGTTCCCTCGAGGGCCGGGTCGCTCTGCTCCGGCCCTCTCGTCTTCTCGGTTCTTGGTGGAATGCCTCCACCATACGCGAGGCTGGACAGCCAGCACAGGAAGCACAACATGTACATGTTGGTCAACAGGCTGATTTTTATCACCGGGAATCACAGTTCCCACCGATAAAACCGGCGGCGCCCTCTGGACGAAATAATAAAACTACCCTACACTCTCAAGTGTGAAGGCGGGGGCGGCCCCACCAGGAGCGGTTCCCGGCCCGCCCCGCCCGCCCCAGGACCGAAAGGACCCAGCGCATGCACAACGACTTCGTCCCGTTCGACGCCGACCGCGCCACCCTCGCCGCGTTCCTCGAGGGGCACCCCGAGTGGGAGCGCACCAACTCCTGCGACCACTACGTCTCCTACTGGCACCCCTCCTTCCCGCGGCGGTACGACCGCATCGAGATCCCCGCCAACGACGACCCCCACTTCAGCACCGAGGACCGCACCACCTGCCGGACCGCCGCCCGTCTCATCAACGCCGTCACCCTCGGCGTGCCGACCTCCACCCCGGAGGAAGCCGTCCGCCGCCTGGTCGAGATCACCGAGTGGGCGCGCACGCGCGGAGCGGGCATCCCCGACTCCCTGACCGCCGAACTGCTGGCCATCACCACCGGGACGTCGGTGACTCGATGATCGTCCGGCCCGCCCCCGCCCGGGGCGGGCCACCCTCCCCTCGGACAAGGAGACCCCGGTGACCGGCACCGACGAGACGCCGATCGGCTTCTGCCAGTACCCGACCAGGCTCAACGAGTACGGCATGCCCGCCGAGACCTGCTGCGTCCCCGCCGTCGAGCACCGCCCCACCCACCTGTTCGTCCGCTACGTCTGCACGACCCACCGCTAAGGAGAAAACCCCGATGCTCGACATTGAGCAGCGCTGGAACGAGACCAACGCCGACACCACCGAGACCGACACGATCAAGCTTCGTGTCGACGTCTGCACCGAGAAGATCGGCTCCACCGTCTGGGACATCATCGACACCGAGATTCTCGCGGCCGAGTGGGACGCCATGACCCCCGAGCAGCAGCAGGAGCACGGGACCAAGGCTTACCGCGAGTGGATGTTCGAGCAGCTCGAGGGCGGATGGAAGGTCGAGCGCTGATGACCCGCATCGTCCGGCTCGCCCCCGCCAACGCCGACCTGCCCAGCCTCATCCGCTTCCTGGACCAGAGCCCCGCCTGGATCCGCCAGGACACCCGCAGCAGCCACCTCGTGTGGGAGCCCGACCCCGAGCTCTCCCGCGTCATCTACGGCCGGACCCGCCGCGACACGCTCGTGCTCCTGCCGCCGCCCGAGGTCGCCGCCCACGTCGATGTCGACCGCTGGTGCGACGAGGCCGTGACGGTCATCAACGCCGTCGCGCTCCGCCTCGACCCGAAGACGCCCGCCGAGGCCGTCGACCGGCTCGCCGACATCTACCGCGCCGCCGACCCCGGCAGCGCCATCGCCCTCATCGCCTCCGGCCAGGTGGAGACCGAGGAGGACGACAAGTGAGCGCCAGCGCCGCCGCCATGGCCGCCGCGACCGGCCAGCCCGACCGCCCCCTCACCGACCTGCCCGGCCTGACCTGGCACGCCACCAAGCCCCTCACGCAGGCGTCGATCCGCACCATCGGCGATCTGGCCGGCCGCGCCGACGACGACCTGCTGCGCCTCCCCCAGTTCGGCCAGCGCCGCCTGGACGCGCTCAAGACCGCCCTCGCTCTCGCCTCCGAAGGAGTCCCCTCCCGATGAACACCCGGCCCCGCCCCCTCCGCCTGGAGGGGGCGGTCCCCCTCACAATCTGGCACGGCTCCCTCGCCGACGACGACGCGGCCGCGCTCGCCGTCGCCGTCCGCGCCCTCGCCCCGGCCGCCCGCATCGTCGCCACCAG
>NZ_CDRNDK010000597.1:0-3217 GCF_977012225.1 Planomonospora algeriensis
CTGCGTGCGGGAGGGCGGTGGGGAGGGCGGCCCGGCGACGGTGCTCACCCGGCGGCCGACCAGCGCCGGCCGATCTCCTCCGCGGCGGGCGGCGGCCCCGGAAGGGGACCGGCCGAGGTCAGGCGGAGGGAATCGAGGACCAGGGCCAGGTAGCGGTGCCTCAGCTGCGCGGTGCGCTCCTGGTCGCCGAGCCGGACGGAGGCGAGCTGCTCGAAGATCATTGAAAGATCGGCGACCTCCAGCCCGGGACGGAGGACCCCGGCGTCCCTGGCCCGTTCGAAGACCTCCAGGGCGAGTCGCTCGGCGCGGGCGGATTCGCGGTAGAGGTCTTCGTCCGGGGTGAAGGTCCCGGCCAGGCTCAGGGTGAGGGAGTGGGTGTCGGCCTCCACGATGCGGCGCATGAAACGGGCGAAGACGGTCCAGGGATCGCCGTCGTCGGCCAGGGCCGCCTCGGCCTCGGCGATGTAGGTTTTCAGCCCGTCGGAGCAGAGCCTGCGGAGCAGGGTCTCCTTGCCGGCGTAACGGCGGTAGAGCGCGCTGATGCCCACCCCCGCGCGCTCGGCCACGGCGGAGATCGGCGCGCCGGGATCGGCGACGAAGACCTCCTTGGCGGCCTGCAGGATCACGTGGTCGTTCCGGGCGGCCTGGGCCTTGCGCCCGCTCATCGGCGTACTGCCGGATGTCTCCATGGAGTCAATGTAGAGCATGGAACATATCGTTCCGTTCTACGCGTGGTCGGATCTCCGGAGTCTCCGCCCCGCCGGCCGGACCCGCGGCCGTCTCGGCGGGTCGTGGGAACACGGAAGGACCCGCACTCCGTGCGGGTCCTTCCGGGACTTCTCGGGTCTTCGGGCGGTCCGGGTCAGGCCGCGGGGGTGGGGCCGCTCGTGAGAGGGAGGCGGACGACGTTGCGGCCCGTGTAGGCGCGCAGATCGACGACCTTGGCGTCACCGCTCGTCCTGCGGCGCGTTCCGGAACGGATGTCCCGGATCTTGAGTCGCGTGACATATGGTGGCACGGCCACAAGTCTCTTCATTGAGCCCCCCGGCGTGATTGTTCCGTTATGCGCACTATGCACTTAATCGTATAAGACGGCCGTAAAGATCTAGCTAGTAGGGCAGCGGTCGCCCTGACGGCGATCGAAGGTCCAGGTCGGAGGCCCGAGTGGGACGGCGGCGGCCGCGCGGCCGGGTGATCCTGATGCGTCGCATGGTCTGCCCCTTTCCTCGCCCTTGACTATGACCGCTCTCGGTTGACGTGCGATTGACGGCCGCTTGCCGGGCGGCTGCCGTGACGTCCACGGCGGCAAACCTATAGGCGCGGCGCGTCCGGGTTCAATGGGTTTCGTGACTCGGAGGCTTCCGGGCCTCACTCCCGGTGACGGCGACGGAGCGTCGGATGTGGGGTTCTGGGTAGACCCCTCCGGGAAACGTCACGAGTTTTCGGGGGGGGAACATGGCGCAGTGCGAAGTCTGCGGGAACGACTACGACATGAGCTTCGAGGTGCACGCCCAAGGGGCGGTGCACACCTTCGACTGTTTCGAGTGCGCGATCCAGATGATGGCGCCGATCTGCGAACACTGCGGGGTCAGGATCGTCGGGCACGGGGTCGAGGCCGACCGGCGCTGGTACTGCTGCGCGCACTGCGCCCGCAGCGAGGGTGAGGGCACGATCGTCGACCGGGCCGACATCCCGGCACAGCAGGGCATGGAGCAGGGCATGGCGAAGACTGCCCGGCGGTAGGCCCGCCGGGCCACCGCCTCCGGGCCTGACCGTGGCCTGGCCGTGGCGGGCCCGGTCGCCGGGCCCGGCTTCAGCGGACGGGCGAGAGGGCCGCGGCCGGTCGTCTTCCGAGGACGACCACCGCGCCCACCAGGACGGCCAGGACGACCAGCTGGGCCATGGCCGACCAGAGTCCGAGCGGGACGCTCACCGGGGCGGCCAGCGCCCCCGCGATCCGCAGGCGGTTGCCGTCGATCCCGAGCACCCGGCGGAACCAGGCGTTGCCCGCCAGGAAGAGCGTCGCGCCGACGGCCAGGGTGACGGCGGCCGCGGGCTTGAGCGGGTCGATCGGATGACCGATCGCCTTCTTGACCCCGGCCGCGACCGCGACGATGCCCAGCAGCATCGGGATGTGCGCGTAGAAGTAGGCGCCGAGGATCAGCCGGGTGCGCCGTACCGGCTCGGCCTCGGCGAGGACGTGCTCGGCGCGCGTCTCGTCGTCCCCGCCGAAGTAGACCCACCACAGGCCGGCGGCCAGTGCGAGGGCGAGCGCGGCCGTCACGCCGAGGGCGGGACCGACGTGGAGCCCTCGGGCACCGATGCCGAGGGCCACGATCGACTCGCCGAGCGCCACGATCACCAGCAGCCCGTGCCGCTCGACGATGTGCCCGGCCCGCAGCTCGAAGCCCTTCTGCCCGATGAAGTAGGGACTGCCCCACAGCAGCAGCACCGCCATGCCCCAGAGCAGATGGTCGTACGGCCCGCCGACCAGGCCGGCCAGGCCGATCAGCGCGGCTCCGCCGAGGTTGAACGGGATCACCCGGGTGATGGCCGCGGTCGACTGGAGGTACAGCCCCGCGTGGACGAGGATGAGCAGCAGGTAGCCGACCGCGAACGCCGGGCCGTCGCCGTCGAAGGCCGACGGGATCGCCAGCGCCGTGATCAGGAAGCCGACCATGCCGAGCAGGATCAGCACCCGCCGGGCCGGCCGGACCGGGGGGACCGCGTTGGTCAGCCAGGCGTAGCCCGCGTACATCCACCACAGGACACCGAACACCAGCAGCACCCGGAGGGCGCCCTCGAAGGGCCTGCCCTCCTGGATGCCGTCCGCCACGAGCCGGGTGAGCTGGGTGACGGTGAAGACGAAGACCAGGTCGAAGAAGAGTTCAAGCGTGGAGACGCGCAGTTCGCTCTCGGGGGGAGCGGGTTCCGCCCGCTCGGCGAACCAGCCAGGTAGCCGCATGCCGGACATTGTGACGGCAAGATCGGTAATCGCGCACCGGATAAATCATGATGTGAGACACGGCGGACCACCACGTCCGCCGCCGGGCCGGGCGGAGGGGGACGCGAGGGCCGGCGCAGGACCGGGTAGAGGCACGGACGCCAGGGCCGGCGCAGGACCGGGTAGAGGCACGGACGCCAGGGCCGGCGCAGGACTGAGTAGAGGCACGGACGCCAGGGCCGGCGCAGGACTGAGTAGAGGCACGGACGCCAG
>NZ_CDRNDK010000598.1:0-3214 GCF_977012225.1 Planomonospora algeriensis
GCCGCGTGGGCCGCCAGCCCCATGCCGCCCCAGGCCAGCGCGACGACCACCGGGACGCCGCCGGGCTGCGGCACCAGCAGGCCGGTGTAGTGGTAGTCGCCGAACGGCAGCCCGGTCCTCGTGCCGACCCACTCGGCGGTGTAACCGGCGGTGACGGCGGCGGCGAAGGCCGCGGCCGCCCGGGGGAGGGTGTGGACCGCCGCGGCGAAGGCGACCGCGGTCGCCGCCAGCAGCAGCACGACCACGCTGGTGAGCAGGATCGGCCGCGGCTGCAGCCCGGTCGCCACCTGCGCCGCCACCATGGCGACCAGCAGCGCCGTCCCGGCCCGGCCCGGTACGGCGGGCGAGGCGGGAATCCCTGTCACGGTCACCGCACGCCCCTCCCCGCTCCCGGCCACCCGTATGCGTCTCCCACGGAGACTCCTTCGAGTGGTTCTCTCCCTCCGGACGCATCCCGCACCCCGCCGGCGGATCTTCTTCGGCAAGGCCTTCGGAAAGACCCGGCGGGGAGGACAGGGGGAGGACAGGGGGAGGACAGGGGGAGGAACGGCGCGGGCCGCGAGACCATTGACCGCGCAACGATCCGCCGACTAGCGTCGGGATCCGTCAGCCAGGGACCGGCCCGGGAGAGCGCGTGACCATGCACGGACCCGGCCTCGGCCGGTACTACGAGGACTTCGCCGTCGGCGACGTCTACCGCCACCCGCTGGGCCGCACGATCAGCGAGGCCGACAACACCTGGTTCACCCTGCTGACGATGAACACCAACCAGAACCACTTCAACGCCCACTTCGCCGAGCGGGCCCCGGTCGGGAGGATCATCGTCAACTCCGGGCTGACCGTGGCCGTCGTGCTGGGCCTGTCCGTCATCGACGTCAGCCAGAACGCGTCGATGAACCTCGGCTGGGACGAGATCCGGCTGACCCACCCGGTGTTCGTCGGCGACACGGTCTACGCCGAGTCGATCGTGCTGGAGAAGCGGGAGTCGGCGTCGCGGCCCTACGCCGGGATCGTCACCTGCCGCACCCGCGGCCTCAACCAGGACGGCGACGAGATCATGTCCTGGCGGCGGAGCGTCATGGTCTACAAGCGCGACGCGCCCCACGACAAGGACCACTTCCCCGAGGCCAAGACCGGTCCGATGACGATCTGAGGACCGCGCCCGCCTCCCGCGCACGATCGAAAGGACGTCCAGGGGTGGATTTCGAGCTGAACGACGAGCAGCGGCTGTTCCAGCGGACCCTGCGGGAGTTCGTCGACTCCGAGATCACGCCGGTCGCCCCGGAGTGGGAGCGGACCGGCCGCTACCCGGCCGAGATCGTCGAGCGGTTCCGGCAGCTGGGGCTGTTCGGCGTCACGGTCCCCGAGGAGTACGGCGGGCTGGCGCTGGACCGGGTCTCGTTCGCCCTGGTCTTCGAGGAGATCGCCCGCGGCTGGATGGGCGTGGCCGGGGTGCTCGGCTCGCACTCCCTGTCCGCCTGGATGATCGCCCGCTACGGCACCGAGGAGCAGAAGAAGGCCTACCTGCCGGACCTGGCCACCGGCGCCCGCCGTACCGGGATCGCGCTGACCGAGCCGGGGGCGGGCACCGACCTGCAGGGCATCCGGACCCGCGCGGTCCGCGACGGCGACCACTACGTGATCGACGGCACCAAGACGTGGATCACCAACGCCCGGCACGCCGACCCGATGCCCGTCCTGGTCAAGACCTCGATCACCGAGCCCGCCCACCGCGGCATGTCCCTGATCCTCGTCGAGGCCGGCACCCCCGGCTACACCGTCGGCCGCGACCTGCCCAAGCTCGGCTACCGGGGCACCGAGACCTGCGAGGTCGTCCTCGACGACGTGCGCGTCCCGGTGTCGGCGCTGCTCGGCGGGGTGGAGGGCCGGGGCATGCAGCAGGCGCTGTCGGCGCTGGAGCTCGGCCGGATCAACATCGCCGCCCGCGCGGTGGGCGTCTCCCAGTGCGCCTACGACGCCGCGCTGGCCTACTCCCGCGAGCGCCACGCCTTCGGCAGGCCCATCTCCGACTTCCAGGCCGTCCAGCTCAAGCTCGCCGACATGGCCACCGAGATCCAGGCCGCCCGGCTGCTCACCTACTGGGCGGCGGTCCGCTCGGAGAGCGGCGCGGTGACCGCCGAGGCCGCGATGGCCAAGTACTTCGCCTCGGAGGTCGCGCTCCGCACGACCATGGAGGCCATGCGGGTGCACGGCGGCTACGGCTACTCTCCCGAGTTCGTCGTCGAGCGCCTCTACCGCGACGCGCCGCTCATGGCCATCGGCGAGGGCACCAACGACGTCCAGCGGATGGTGATCGCTCGGTCGCTCGTCGCGGGCGACGCCACGGTCGGCTGGTGATCCGGAGGGGAGTCCGCCGGAACGGAACGCGTTTCCGCGACGGATCGTGCTTCTTCCGGGACGGAGCGTGCCATCGGGACGAAATGTGAGGTAACCCACTCCCGAAAACTGTCCGATCGGTCAGATCCTGACCGATCGGACAAGCATTCTTGGGGAGGAGGTGGGTTTCGATGTCTCGCAGCGCCCGCTCGGGCACCCGTGAGGAGATCCTGGACGCGGCGTCCCGGCTCTTCGCCGCGACCGGCTTCAAAGGCACGTCATTGCAGGACATCGCCGGGGCGGTGGGCTGCTCCAAGGCCGCGCTGCTGTACCACTTCGACGGCAAGGACGCGATCCTCGCTGAGCTGCTGGCGCCCGCGGTCGAGGCGTTCAAGTCGCTCGACGCCCGGCTGGCCGCCCTCGACGACGAGGCCGTACGGCGCGCGGCCGTCGAGGGATTCGTGGACCTCGTGATGCGCTTCCGGCGGGAGGTCACCGTCCTGTACGGCGACCTGCCCGATCTGCTCCAGCGCCCGGCCTTCGCCGGGGTGCAGGAGATGACGGACCGGCTCCTGGCCGCCCTCACCGGCCGCTCGGCCGCGCCCGAGGCCCGCGCGGCGGCGCTGCTGGTGCTCGGCGGGGTCCCGGTCGTCTGCATGGAGCCGTGCGGGATCGACGACGAAGGGCTCCGCTCCGCCCTGGTCCGCAGCGCGGCCCGGGCCCTCGACCCCGCCGGCGCCTGACGGCCTCCCCGGTCCCGCCCGCGCCTGACGGTGCTTCCGCTGCTCTTCCGCTGTTTCTGAAATTTCCGACGTTTCCGACAAGGATGCTTCATGGCCACCTTGCTCTACCGGCTCGGCCGAGCCTCGTTCCGCCG
>NZ_CDRNDK010000599.1:0-3211 GCF_977012225.1 Planomonospora algeriensis
TCGGCGTTGTGCAGCAGCCCGAACTCGCGGTTGTTGACCAGCTCGTGCTCCTGCCGCTCCCGCAGCGCCTCGACCGTCAGCCGCAGCTGCTGCTCGGTCTGGTTCATCGGCTCGTCGTACAGATCGGCCACCCGGGTGTGCACCCGCAGCACCGTCTGCGCCACGCTCAGCTCGTACTCCCGCGGCGCGAGCTCGTAGTCGACGAACGTGCCCGGCAGCACCGGCTCGCCCCGGTGGCCCGCCGTCAGCGCGATCTCCGCCTCCCCGTAGGCGTTCCGCGGCCGGTCGGGGTCCTCCTGGGAGCGCTGGACATGCGCGTGCAGGCTCTCCGACCGCGCGGCGAGCCGTTCGTAGGCCTCCCGGGGCAGGGCGAGCACCGTGCAGGCGGTGGTCGCCCTGACCGTGTGCTCCCAGGTCGCGTCCGCGCTCACCAGCGCCTGCTCCCCGAAGTAGTCGCCGTCGGCCAGCACGCCCAGCAGCGCCTCACCGCCGTAGGGCCCCTCCCCCAACCTGCCGACCTTGCCGTGGGCCAGCAGGAAGACCTCGTCCACCGGGGTCCCCGCCTCCGCGATCACCTGGCCGGGGTCGTACTCCCGCTGGACGAACAGGTCCGCGAGGCTCGCCAGCACGTCGGCGTCGCCGTACCCGCGCAGGGCGGGGAGCTCGCACAGTTCGGCGGCGATGACCCTGACCTGCGCGCCGGTGGAGACGAAGGTCACCCGGCCGTCGGCGACCTGGTAGGTCAGCCGCCGGTTGACCCGGTAGGCGCCACCGACGGCCTCCACCCACGGCAGCAGGCGCAGCAGGTGCCGGGAGGTGATCGCCTGCATCTGCGGCGGGGTCTTGGTCGTCGTGGCCAGGTTGCGCGCGGCGCGGGTGCCCAGGCTGAGGCGGTTCTCGTGGGGCTCGCCGGCATCGCCGCGGGAGTCGGTGGAGATCGCAGGTTCGGTCATGGCGCACATCACCCATCTGTGTTCGGCCGGTGGCCGTTTGCCGGGGAATCGGTCCCGCTCCGGTGGTCGGAACCCGGCGGAGCGGAGAGGTACGTCGGGCAGGCGGGAAGTCGGGAGGTCGGACAGGCGGGAGGTCGGACAGGAGGGAAGGCAGGAGGGAAGGCAGGAGGGCGGCCAGCGGGTCGGGGAGGCGGGGATCAGGCTCGCGGGGGCGGTGGATGTCGCGGCACGGGACGCTCCCCGTGCCGTCCCCTTACACGACCCGGTGGGTCAGGCGGTCGACCAGCAGCGCCAGCGCCTCGCAGGTCCGCGCGGGGATCACGCCCTCGCGCAGCACGTCGAGCGCCTGGTCGGCGCGTCGCGTGATCAGTGACTCGACGTGGGCGAGCGCCCCGGTGTCCACGATGATCTGCCGGAGCACGTCCGCGTTCCGCTCGTCCAGCCCGGGTTCCCCGTGCCAGGTGCGGAGTCGGTCGCGTTGCGGGCCCCGGGCGCGGGCGAACGCGTGCGCGATCAGCACGGTCCGCTTCCCCTCCCGCAGGTCGTCGATGACCGGCTTGCCGGTCACCGCGGTGTCGCCGAAGACACCCAGGATGTCGTCACGCAGCTGGAACGCCTCTCCCAGCGGCAGCCCGAACCGGGAGTACGCATCCAGCAGCGAGGGATCGGCTCCGGCGAGCACCCCGCCGATCTGCAGCGGGCGCTCGACGGTGTACTTGGCCGTCTTGTAGCGCACCACCCGCAGGGCCCGCTCGACGCTCGCCTCCTCCCCCATGCCCGCCAGGATGTCGAGGTACTGTCCGGAGATCACCTCCAGGCGCATCCGGCTGAACAGCATCCGGGCCTCGTGCGTACGGTCCTGGCCCACCTCGACGCCGGTCAGCAGCTCGTCCGCCCAGGCCTGGGCGAGCACGCCCAGCAGGATCGCGGCGGAGCCGCCGAACGCCTGCGCGCCGGGCGGCCGGGCGGGGCCGGCGAGGCTGCGGTGGAGCGTCGGGCGGCCCCGGCGCGTGTCGCTGCCGTCCATGACGTCGTCGTGGACGAGCAGACCGGCGTGGCAGAGCTCCAGCGCCGCACCCGCGTCGATCACGGGTCCCTCTTCCCGGGTCCCGCCTCCGGCGCCGTGCCAGCCCCAGTAGCACAGGATCGGCCGGATCCGCTTTCCGCCCGCCACCACGAACTCCCGCAGCTGCCGGTACCCCTCGATCACGTCCGGGTCGTCCACCGGGGAGAGGTGCGCGTCCAGGAACCGGACCAGCCTGGCGTCCACCTTCCGCCGCACTCTGTCGATGGCTTTCGAGATCGGCGTCTCCGCGATCTCCGTCGTCATAGATGGCCCTTCGATGACGGACAGGATTACAAAGAGGAAGTTACGCCATGACCACGGGAATGCAAATACCCATTTTCAAAATCGCGGTTTTTACAGAAAGTGCAGATCACCGCACATATAAAACCATTCGAGGCCGATATCACACCGTAGGCGGTCCGTCCCGATAAGAAGTCGAGTCGACGGCTTCGAGGCCATCCTTTTCACAAAGAGCTCACCGAAAAAGAACGCCCTGAAAGCCTTCATGATTTACGATGGGCTGAAATATAGGGAAATGGCCATTCGATGCGGACCGGAGCCCGGTGTCCGTTCCGGGGCCTCAGGCCCGGTAGGTCTCCACCCCCAGCTTGACCGCGACCGCAAGACCGCAGGCGGCGGCGACGAACCGGAGCGACTGCCGGCAGCCGCCGGGCGATCGCCGGGCCGATCCAGCCGCCGGCCAGGAACCCCGCGGCGAGCGGTACGGCGGCCGCCCACTCGACCGGCCCGAAGAGCGCGAAGCCGAGGGCGGCCACCGCGTTGGCGAGCGCGGAGACCACGTTCTTGACGGCGTTGACCTTGACCGCGGACTGGCGCAGCACGGCGCTGAGCACCGCGAACATGAGGATCCCCCCGGCGGCCCCGAAGTAGCCGACGTAGACCGCGACCGCGAACAGTGCCGCCCGCGCGGCCCAGCCGCGTTCCGCCGCGTGGCCCCCGCCGCCCCCACCGGACCCGCCGTTCCCGCTCACCGTTCCACGCCCGCCCGATCCGGCAGGCGCGCCCGACCCGTCCGGCCCGTTCCGCTCGCGTGGCCCGCCTGGGCGCGGCGGGCGGAGCAGCAGGAGAGAGGCGCCCGCGATGAGCCAGGGCGCGACCGCCTCGAAGGCCTGGGGCGGGGTCGTCAGCAGCAGCCCGGCGCCCGCCGCCCCGCCCAGCGCGGTGACCCACC
>NZ_CDRNDK010000600.1:0-3180 GCF_977012225.1 Planomonospora algeriensis
GTGCGGGCGGGGACGGGGTGCGGGCGGGGACGGGGACGGGGAACGGGCGGGGTCAGCGCGGCAGGGCGAGGCGGACGGTGCCGGAGGCGTGGTCGCCGAGACTGACCTTGCCCCGCACCTCGACCGTGAACTCGCCGTCCCCGTGGCCGACGACGCCGCCGGTGAAGGTCAGCGTGTCCCCCGCGTAGGCGGGGACGCCGAGCCTGACCTTGATCCCGCGGACCAGCGCCTCGGGTCCGGCCCAGTCGGTGACGTAGCGCTCGACGAGCCCCATCGTGGTCAGGATGTTGAGGAAGACGTCCTTGCCGCCCTGGGCGCGGGCGCTCGCCGGGTCGTGGTGCACCGGCGTGAGGTCCATCGTCGCCAGCGCGGTCGAGACGACCGTCGTCGGGGTCAGTTCCAGGGACAGCTCGGGCAGGACGACCCCGACCTCGACCTCGCCCTCGGTCAGTGTCCTCCGCATCACGGCTCCCGGGGAGTCCACACGGGCAGGACGAGCTCGTCGTCCATCCGGCGGTACGTCACGCGCACCGGCATGCCGATGCGCACCTCCGAGACGGGGCAGTCCACCACGTTGCCCACCATCCGCACTCCTTCCGGCAGCTGGACCACGGCGACCGCGAAGGGCGCCTCCCGCCCGGGGACCGGGGGGTGATGGTGCACGACGTGGCTGTAGACCTCTCCATCGCCGCCCGCGACCGTGTAGGTCCGGGCGGTCGAGCGACACGAGGGGCAGACCGGTCCGGGCGGGTGCCGCAATCCGCCGCAGTCGGCGCACCGCTGGATCCGGAGCTCGCCCGCGGCCACACCCTCCCAGAAGAACTCCGTGTCCTCGTTGACGGCGGGCCTCAGCGGGTAAGGCTTCCGCTCCCCGGGTGGGGTCTCCCTCTTCCCGGGGCGGAATTTCAACACCCGGAAGAGCATCTCGGCGACGGCCTCTCCTACGGGCCCGGCGGACCCGGCGCGCCCCGCGGCCTCGGTACGCCCTGCGGCCTCGGTGGCGTCGGCCGGTCCCTCGGAGTACCAGGTGACGTTCCAGGTGACGAAGTAGCCCTCGCCCAGCGCCGTCCGTTTCGGCCCGGACAGCGCGGACAGCCGGGTGGCCGGGACCAGCCGCTCCCCGGGACGCACATAGCGGTGGTGGGTCTGCTCGCAGTCGGTGGCGACCACGCCGGTGTAGCCCCCGCCGTCGAGCAGGCCCAGCACGTCCTCGACCGGGGTGGCCGCCCGCGGCGCTCCCCCGCCCCGGCCGGCATCGTCCAGACCTGGATCATCGCCGGGGGCGCCACGATCCCGCCGTGCACGCTCGCGGCGGCCGCCCCGGCGTCGGTGTAGACCGGGTTGGCGTCACCCATGGCCTCCGCCCACCGCCGGATCATCGGGACGTTCACCGGATCCGCCGCGGGGCTCCCCCGTACCTCGCCGGCCGCGATCCGCTCGCCGGCGAGCCTCGTCAGCCGCTCATGCAGGGCCGCGTCCTGCGCCGCCTTCTCCGCCGTGGCCTTCACAGCCTTCTCCCCCGCGTCCTGCGCCGCGTTCTCCACCGCGCTCACCGGGGCGGCCTCGGCAGGCCCAGCCCGAGCATCGCGATCAGCTCGCGCTGCACCTCGTTGACGCCGCCGCCGAAGGTCAGCACCAGCGCGCCCTTGGCCAGGCGGTCGAGCCGGTCGGCGAACTCCGCCGTCTCCGGGTCCGACAGGTCCCCGAAGCGGGCCAGGACGTCGCCGAGGAGGCGACCGGCCTCCTGCATGGCCTCCGAGGCGTAGATCTTGGTGGCGGAGGCGTCCGGGGCGCCCAGCCAGCCTCGGTCCATGCCCGCCGCGACCTGCCAGTTGAGCAGCTCGTTGGTGCGGAAGAGCACGTGGAGGCGGCCGAGCGCGCGGCGCACCGCGGGTTCACCGTCCAGCCCCGCGCCCCGCGCCCAGTCCAGGAACCGGTCGTGGAGGCGGCCGAGGTTGCCCGCCGGGCCGAGCGTGACCCGCTCGTGGTTGAGCTGGTCGACGATCAGGTCCCAGCCCCGGTTCACCTCCCCCACCACCATGTCAACCGGCACGCGCACCCCGGAGTAGTAGGTGGCGTTGGTGTGGTGCCGCCCGTCCATGGTGACGATCGGCGTCCAGGAGAAACCGGGGTCGGCGCAGTCGACGATCATCATCGTGATGCCGCGGTGCCGCTTGGCCGCCGGATCGGTACGGGCGGCCAGCCAGATGTGGTGCGCGTAGTGGGCGCCCGAGGTGAACGTCTTCTGCCCGTCGACCACGTAGTGGTCGCCGTCGAGGACCGCCGTGGTGCGCAGGGACGCCAGGTCGGTGCCCGCCTCGGGTTCGCTGTAGCCGATCGCGAAGTGGCACTCCCCGGCCAGGATGCGCGGGAGGAAGAAGTCCTTCTGCGCGGGCGTGCCGTGCTGCATGAGGGTCGGTCCCACGGTCTGCACGGTGATGAGCGGGTAGGGCACCTCGGCGCGCGCGATCTCGTTGGCGAAGATCTGCTGCTCCAGCGGGCCGTACCCGCCGCCGCCGTACTCCTTCGGCCAGCCGAGGCCGAGCCTGCCGTCGCGGCCGAGACGCCGGCAGTGCTCCATGTAGGCGTCGCCGAACGGGTCGGCGGCGATCTTCGCGCGCTCCTCGGCGGTCAGGCAGCCCTGGAAGTACTCGCGCAGCTCGTCGCGGAGCCGCTTCTGCTCCGCGGTCAGGTCGATCATCATCCGGTGAGCGCTCCGATCCGGTCGAGCCGGGCCTCCGCCCCGCCCAGCAGGTGGGCCTGGTGCCTGGCCCAGGCGAAGTAGCGGTGCAGCGGGTAGGTCACGTCCAGCCCGATCCCGCCGTGCAGGTGCTGGCAGGTGTACAGGGCCTGCAGCGCGGGGCCGGCCGCGGTGAACGCGCCCACGTCCAGGTCGGCCTCGGCCTCCTCGGGCGGCCCCTCCGCCAGCCGCCAGACCGCCGACCAGAGGGCCACGTCCAAGGCCCTTCCGGCGATGTAGACGTCGGCGATCTGCACGGTCACCGCCTGGAACTCGGCCAGCGCCCGGCCGAACTGCCTGCGTGTCCCGATGTAGCCGGTGGTCAGCGCCAGGGCTCCGGCCAGCACGCCGGAGGCGGTGGCGACGGCCCCCGCGTCGGCCAGGCGGCGCAGGCCCCGCAGCGCCTCCCCGCCCCCTCCCCGGCCGGGCCGACCGGTCGG
>NZ_CDRNDK010000601.1:0-3171 GCF_977012225.1 Planomonospora algeriensis
CCGCCCGGCCGGGGACCGCTTCGCGGTGCTGCGGACCCGCGGCACCGCGATGGAGTCGCATCTGCCCTACGCCGGGCTGCACGCCCTGCTCCGCCCGATCGCGGACGGGCTGGCGGCGCTGCCCCCGGCGCAGGCGGCGGTGCTCACCGAGGCCCTGCGGCTCGGTACGGCCGGCCGCGGTCTGGCCCTTCCCGCCGCCGTCCTCGACCTCCTGCTCGCCGTACGGCGCCCGGTCCTGATCTGCGTCGACGACCTGCACCACCTCGACGCGCCGAGTCGCGAGGCACTGTTCTTCGTCGCCCGACGGCTGGGCGGGGAGCGGATCGCGCTGCTCCTGGCGGCCGACGAGGGGGGCGCCTCCGGCGGGACGGACGGAGGCGGCGACGGGGCCGGGGCCCGGCGGGCGCGCCCGGCGACATCCCCCGGCTGGTCCTCGGCCGCCTGGCCGAGGAGGCGGCCCGGCAGGTGATCGACGACCTGGCGCCGCCCGGCCTCTCCGAGGACCTGCGGATCTCGCTGGCCGAGGTCGCCCGCGGCAACCCGCTCGCGCTCCGCGAACTCGTCGGCTCGCTCACCCCCGACCAGGCGAGCGGTGCCGCCGCTCCCCCGGAGACCCCGCCGCCGGGCGGACGGCTGTGGCGCGCGTACGCCGACCGGCTCTCCCGGCTGCCCGGTGAGACCGCGGATCTGCTGCTGCTGCTCGCGGCCGATCCGGACCTGGACACGGCCACCCTGCTGCGCGCCGCCGAACCCCGCTGCGCGCTCACCGCGCTGGAACCCGCCGAGCGGGCGGGCGTCGTCCGCGCGGTCGGCGACCGCTACGACTTCCGCGATCCGGCGATGGGCCCGGTGGTCTACGCCGGGGCCTCCCCGGCCCGGCGAAGGGAGGCGCACCGCCTGCTGGCCCGCATCCTGGACGCCGAGCACCAGCGCCTGCGGCGGGCCTGGCACCGGGCGGCCGCGCTGGACGGTCCCGCCGAGCGGCTGGCCGACGCACTGGTGGAGGAGCTCGCCGAAGGGCCGGACGGCACGGCCGCAGGCCGGAGCGGCTTCCCCGAGGCGTTCCGCGCCTTCGAGCGGGCCGCGGAGCTCACGTTCCGCGGCGACGTCAGGGCGGCCCGCCTGGCCGCCGCCGCGCGCCACGCCTGGCACGCGGGCCTGCCGCAGCGCGCCCGGTCCCTGCTGGCCCGCCTCAACTCCCTGACGGTCACCGAGGAGGTGCGGGGGCGGGCCGAACTGGTCCGGGGCAGTCTGGACCTGCGCAGCGGCAAGACCGGCAGCGCCTGCGACGAGCTGCTGGCGGCGGCCGACCGGCTGCTCGACCGCGACCGGGAGCAGGCCGTCCGGGCGCTGATCCGCGCGAGCGAGGCGACCTACCTCGCCGGCGACAACCACCGTTTCATGGCCATCGCGCGGCGCGCCGCCGCGCTGCGGCGCCCGGACGACCCGCCCACCACGCAGCTGATGTTCGAGTACCTCGCCGGCATGGCGGCGACCTTCCGCGGGCGGCACGGGGAGGCGGCGGCCCCGCTGCGCCGCGTCGTGGAGCTCGCCCCCTCGGTGGACAACCCCTCGGTGCTGGTCTGGGCCTGCGTCTCCAGCCTGCTGCTCGGCGACGACGTCCAGGCGCTGAAGCTGGCGACCCGGGCGATCGACATCGCGCGCGCCCAGGGGGCGGTCTCCACGGTGCCGCAGGTGCTGGAGTTCCTGATCCAGGCCGAGCTCTGGATGGGGCGCTACGCCTCGGTCGCGGCCAACGCGATGGAGGGCCTGCGGCTGGCCCAGGAGACGGGCAGGCTCAACAGCGCGGCCCAGCACCTGGCCTGGCTCGCCCTGACCGCGGCGGTGCAGGGCGACGAGGAGACGTGCCGGATCAGAGCCGGGAGCGCGATCGAGCTGGCCGACGCCCACGGCCTGGGCGTCGTCGGAGCGCTCGGCAACTGGGCGCTGGCCCACCTCGACGTCGCCGCCGGCCGCCACGCGGGCGCCGCCGCACGCCTGCGGGTCACGGCCCGCCCCGGCGGGACGGGCGGGCACCCGGTCATCCGGGTCATGGCGACCCCCCATTTCGTCGAGGCGGCCGTACGCACCGGCGACGTCGGGCACGCGCAGGCGGCCCTGTCCGTGCTCGACCGCTGGGTGGGCAGCACGCGCAGCCCCGACCGGCTGGCGCTGGCGGCGCGCTGCCACGCGCTCCTGGCCGGCCGCGGCGAGTCCGAGGAGCGCTTCCGCGAGGCGCTGGACCTGCACGAGCGGGGATCCTGCGCGTTCGAGACGGCCCGCACCCAGCTGCTGTTCGGCAGTGCGCTGCGCCGCAACCGGCGGCCCGGTGCGGCCCGGGAGCACCTGCACGGCGCGCTGGAGACCTTCGAGCGGTACGGCGCGCGGCTCTGGGCCGAGCAGGCCCGGGGCGAGCTGCGCGCCTCGGGGGAGGCTCTGCCGTCCCGGCACGCCGGGCCCGGGCTGCCGGAGCGCGGGCGCGGGCCGAGGAGGCTCCCGCGGCCCAGGCCCTGACGGCGCAGCAGTTCCAGATCGCCCGGCTGGTCGCCGACGGCGCCACCAACCGCGAGGTGGCCGCCCAGCTCTTCCTGAGCCCGCGCACCGTCGAGCACCACCTCAGGAACATCTTCACCCGGCTCGGCATCCGCTCCCGCGTCGAACTGGTGCGCCTGCTCTCCTAGCCGACCGCCCCATCGGCGACCGCTCAGCGCCCACGGCCGGCGCGACCACACGCCCCCGCCGGGGGAAGTCGACTCCGCCGTCCCCGCCTCCTCCCCGCCCGAGCAGCTGGAAGATCCCGCCGGTAGCCCGGATCCCCTGGCGGCCGCTCCCGGCGTCCCCGCGGCCGGGACGTCCCGGCTCCGCGCGGGACGCCGCGGTCAGGCCACGTTCTTCCAGGGGGTGACCCGCAGCATGTCGTCGATCCGCGCGGGCGGCACGGGCGGGGAGAACAGGTAGCCCTGGGCCAGCGGGGAGCCCATCTGCTGCAGCACGTCGGCCTGGTCGCGCGACTCCACGCCCTCCACCACGGTGCTGAGTCCCAGGCTGGCCGAGAGCTCCAGGATCGCCTTGGTGAAGGCGCGGGTCCGGTGGTGGTCGGACTCGGTCAGCGGGGTGGTGAACGACCGGTCGATCTTGAGGATGTCCACCGGGAGGGTCCGCAGGTAGGCC
>NZ_CDRNDK010000602.1:0-3170 GCF_977012225.1 Planomonospora algeriensis
CTGCGCACACCCACCTCCCCTCACGTTCGGTAACGATAACACCACGATATCGGCTAGCGCCGACAAAACCGGGAAGGACATTCATGATGCGTAGACCAGACGGGTCAGGACACGCTCGGGCCTCGGCGGCCCTCCCGCTCCCGATTCCCCCGTCACCTAAAGGCGACGGTCCCCTCGGGAGGATCTGATGGGACTCCGACCCGCACTCCGACCGGGACTCCGGATCCGCCCGATCCTGCCCTGCTTCCGGAGCGCGTTCGAGGCCCTGGAGGGATGGGTGGAGCGGCGGCAGAGCCCGCCACTCCACCGCGACCGCGCGCCACCCTGCCCCGCCCGGCGGGCGGCGACCTCGCGAACGACTGTCAGCCGGGCAGGTAGCGCCGCTGCAGGGTGCGGGTGAACCGCATCATGTTGCGGGCCCCCGGGATGCGCGTCGCGATGCGCCGCAGCAGCGGGTAGCGCCGTTCGGGGAGATGCGCCGCGGCGGCTGGGTGGACCTCCACCCCGCCGAGGCGGTTCATCCGCACCCGGAAGCGGAGTCCGACCTCCTGGCCGTCCATCCGCAGGAAGGGCGTCCAGCGGCCGGGGACCAGCAGGTCGCGCTGGGGCAGCCGCCTGGTCGGGACCTTGGCGACCAGCCTCCCGCCGATCATGCCGGCTCGCCCGGCTCGACCAGGGCCGGCACGGAGATCTCCCGCCGCCCGCCCGCCCTGCGCAGCACCAGCTCGCCGGGGGGCCCGCCCCCCTCCGGCAGGTACGGCACGGGCACGACGAAGAAGACGTGGTCGCGGCGGCGCACGCTCACGGTGTCCTGCGAGACGAGGGTGATCGCGTCGGACAGGAGCCGGGGCTCCACGCAGACGCCGGGCAGCCCCTCGTCGCACCACCAGGGGACGACCGGCCGGGCGGGGTAGTCGGCCAGCGCGCCCGAGTGCTCGAACGGCTCCCCGGTCACGCGGGCTCGGGCCCGGTGCGGCCCGCCGTACATGCGGACGTGGATCTCCCAGAACCCGGACGGCAGCGGCTGGCCGAGGAAGGTGGAGGTGACGTCGAACGAGGCCGTCCCGGTGACCTGCACCCGCATCCGGTCGCGGTGCCGGAGGCGGACCACCGAGCACGTCACCGGGATCATGTGGACCATGCCGGTGTCGCGGTGCCGGAGGTAGGCGTCGAACCCGGCGGCGGCCACCGCCTCGGTGACGTCGGCCACCCGGTCGAGGGAGCCGAGCCCCTCCAGCGGGATCGGCGGCTTCCAGAGCAGGCGGTCGCCGTGCGGGACGAAGCAGGTGGGGGTGTCGCCGGTCCACATCAGCTCCATCGTGATGCCCAGCTCCAGCAGGCCGCCGTTCCAGGCGAGCTCCTTCAGGTCGGCCTTCAGGTGCGTCTCGCGGGTGGCCTGCGAGAGCATGACGAGCTGGTCGGGCCGCCCGGCGCGCAGCAGCGCCGCGCGCATGCGCAGGTGGACGGGGAGGCGGTCGTCGAGCCGCTCGGGGAAGCGCGTCAGGACCAGTTCCCGCAGCGCGGTGAAGGTGGCGGACCGCTCCCGCGAGGACAGGCTGAAGACGTCTCCGCCGAGCTGCGGCAGGATCGCGGTGCGGAACCAGTGCGCGTACATGCGGTCGCGCCTGCGCCCGTCGGGCACGGCCTCGTCGACGGCGTCGAGCAGCGCGCGCAGCTCCGCCGCCTGGACGGCCGGGGGGACCGGCGGCTCCGGCCGCTCCCCGAGGTGGCAGCAGACCTCGCCGGCCATGACGGTGATGTTCTCCGCCCGCAGGTAGGCCCGGACGGCGAAGGCCTGCTCCGACAGGATCCCGCCGGGCTCTGGGAAGGCGAGCCGCTCGGTCGCCAGGAACGCCCTGCGGTAGAGCTTGTGCGGGGTGAGCAGGGAGAGCAGTCCGTCGGTGAGGACGTCGGCGCGCTCCCGGTCGGTGTCGAACGCCCTCGGCGGCGGGCCGTCGCCCCCCTCCAGCCGGCCGATGAGGATGTCGGCGTCGGTCGCCATCGCGCGCTCGTACATCCGCTCCAGGGCCGTGCGCTCCAGGCGGTCCGTCTGGCCCATCAGGTAGACGTACTCGCCCTTGGCGACCTCCAGGGCGGCGTTGCGGCCGCGCATCGGCGAGCCGGTGGGCGGAAGGTGGAGCACGCGGACGTTCGGCCAGGCTCCGGCCACCATGGCCAGCCGCTGCCGGGTCCCGTCGTCCGACCCGTCGTCGGCGAAGATGACCTCGAACTCCTCCGGGGACATCGACTGCTCGACCGCCGAGTGGATACACGCGTTGGCGGTATCACCGGGGTTGCGGACCGGCACCACCACGCTGACCTTCACACCCATGCGGCCAGGATGCGGCGCTTACCGCCCCTGGCCGGTCAGACGTGCCGCTTTCTGGCGTTTCAGTACCGGCCCTTGGCCTGGCGGTGGTCCCGCGCGTCAGTACCAGCCCTTGGCCTGGGAATGGCCCCACGCTCCGCAGGGGCTGCCGTACCGGCCCTTGATGTAGCTCAGCCCCCACTCGATCTGGGTGGCGGGGTTGGTCTGCCAGTCGGCGCCGGCGCTGGCCATCTTGTGGCCGGGCAGCGACTGGGGGATGCCGTAGGCGCCGCTGGAGCGGTTCATCGCCCGCTCGTTCCAGCCGCTCTCCTTCATCCAGAGCTTCTCCAGGCAGCCCCACTGGTCGCCCCAGCCGCGGGCCTCCAGCATCTGCTTGCCCAGGGCCTTGTTGCCGGTCGGGTTCGCGGTGCCCGCCGGGAGCTGCTTGGGGTCGAACCCGCCGCCGCCCGGCGCCTCTTTGACGATCTTGATGTGGTCGAGCGGCTCCCGGCCCTCGCGCTTGCGCCGGAGCGCGTCCTCCTTGAGCGCCTGGGCCGCCTGTGCCTTCAGGGCGTCGGCCTCGGGGTCGGGCCCGAACGGGTCACCGCCGAGCGCCCTGGCCAGTTCGTCCAGGGCGATCGGCTCCTGCGTGGGGGCGGAGGCGTTCTGGATCGCGGTGTGCGCGGTGTAGGCCCCGCCTCCGACGAGGACCACGGTCACCGCCGCGATGACGGTGACGCGCTTGGGCGTCAGCCCGCCGCGCTTCCCGCTCCCGGGCGTGAGTCCCCCGCGCTTCCCGCTTCCGGGCGTCGGCCCTCCCCGCCTCCCGCTCCTGGGCGGCTCGCCCTCCGCGGACGCGCCA
>NZ_CDRNDK010000603.1:0-3170 GCF_977012225.1 Planomonospora algeriensis
CGGGGGAGAGCGAGCTGCGCCGGCTGCGGGAGCGCCTGGCCGACTCCGAGCGGCAGCTGGAGGCCGCCCGCCGGGCCGGCCCGGGAGGGCCGGAGCGAGGAGGACACCAAGGTCCGGGTGCTGCTCGACGCGCTCGCGGACGCCGCGGCCGGGCTGCGCAGGGAGCTGGCGCTGCCCTCGGGCATCAACCGGCCGGCCGACTCCGTCGCCTCGGTCGCCCCCGGCAGGCCGGGGGTCCGGGCGGTGCCCGCCCGGGCGCTCGCCGACGACGACCCCGCCCTGCTCGACCAGTTGCTCGCGCTGCCGCAGATCCACCTGATCGTGGACGGCTACAACGTGACGAAGACCGGCTACGGCACCCTCACCCTGGCCGACCAGCGCAACCGCCTGCTCACCGGGCTCGGCGCGCTGTACGCGCAGACCCGGACCGAGTTGACCTGCGTCTTCGACGGCGCCGAGCTGGACGGGCCGGTCCCGGTGTCGGCGCCGCGAGGGGTCAGGGTGCTGTTCAGCGCGCCGGGGCAGATCGCCGACGACCTGATCCGCCAGCTGGTCCGCGCCGAGCCCGTCGGGCGGGCGCTCGCGGTGGTCTCCTCCGACCGCGAGGTGGCCGAATCGGTCCGCCGCATGGGGGCGCGGCCGGTGCCCGCCGCGCTGCTCCTGAAGCGCCTCGGGCGCGGCTGAGCCCTCTGTCGGGCCTCCCGTCTCCGCCGCCCCGCCGGAGCGCGTCCCGCCTGCCTCGGAGCCGCTCCCGGGCCTCGCCGCGCCTCCGCCGCCGGGATTTCGCTGATCTCCGCCGGGCCGCGTCCGGTGAGAGGGGAAGGCGGGGAAGCGGGCGAAAAGGTGAGCTGGACCTTACTGATTCTGTACTATTCGCCCCAGGTCTTTACGGCGGGAGGGCGTAGTAGTGGCCGTGGCGGGTATGCCGAAGTGTTATGGGCGGGTGCCCGTGGCGGCCGGACTGGCTCTCGTGGCGTTCCTGCTGCCGGCGCTGCCGGCCGGCGACGCGCTCGCCGAGCCGAAGCCGACGATCGCCCAGGCCAAGAAGAAGCTGGAGAAG
Organism: Planomonospora algeriensis; assembly: GCF_977012225.1. Classification (NCBI taxonomy): domain Bacteria; kingdom Bacillati; phylum Actinomycetota; class Actinomycetes; order Streptosporangiales; family Streptosporangiaceae; genus Planomonospora; species Planomonospora algeriensis. Next base: position 1,061 of record NZ_CDRNDK010000603.1, read on the forward strand.
CTCAACGACCAGGCCGACAAGATCGTCGAGAAGTACAACCAGGCCGGCGAGAAGTGGAAGAAGGCCCGCACGCGCTACCGGACGCTCAACGGCGCCCTGGAGAAGCAGAGCGCGAAGGTCGCCGGGCTGCGCCGGGATCTGGTCACGATGGCGGTCAGCGGCTACCAGGCGGGCACGGTGACCGGCTGGGAGGGCCTGATCACCCGGCCCGACCCGAGCGACCTGCTGAGCGGCCTGGCCGCGGTGGACCAGATGTCGGCCCTGCGCGCCCAGTCCCTCAACGCCTTCGACGAGGCCACCAAGACGCTGCGGACCGACCGGGACAAGGCCAAGGCCGCCCTGGCCGAGGCCGATGAGTACCGCGACGAGCTGGCCAGGGAGAAGGCCAAGGCCGACAAGATGGTCAAGGCGCAGATCAAGCTCCTGCGCGAGCTCGGCGCCTACCGGGCGGGCAATCCGAACAGCCCCGGCATCACCTACACCGGACCGGCCTCGGGGAGTGCCCGTGAGGCCCTCGAGTTCGCGTTCGCCCAGGTCGGCAAGCCGTACCAGTACGGCGGCACGGGACCGGGCGGCTGGGACTGCTCCGGGCTGGTCCAGGCCGCCTGGCGCGCCGGGGGCGTCAGCCTCCCCCGGACGACCTGGGAGCAGTGGAGCTGGGGGGCGAGCCGGAGGGTCTCCCTGGACGACCTCCAGCCCGGAGACCTCATCTTCAGCGAGGGCCTGGGGCACGTGAGCCTGTACGCGGGCGGCGGCCAGATCGTCCACGCCCCGCAGACCGGCGACGTCGTGAAGGTCGTCGAACTGTCGTCGTACGGCCGCCGCCTGGTGGGCGCGGTCCGTCCCTGACGCCGCCCCGCGTCCCGTCCGGCTCCCGGCCCCGACGCGCCCTGACCGCGGCGGCCCCGCCGTACCGGCGTCACCGGTGACGCCTGAGCCCGCGAGCCCCGTGCCCGCGGGCTCTTCGGCGTCCGGCGGAGATCATCACCCCTGTGACTGGAGTTACGGGAGTGACAACGTTCAGGCAGTGGATTTCCAAATGTGACGAGAGTCATATCGCGGTGGTGGACTCGCCGTTATCCAGCGGTTATGAAAAGAGAGAAGAGACTCCCCGATCTTCGAACGGGGCGGTGTCTTTGCCGAAGTTTGGGGATCGGGGTAACTTCTGGCGTCGCGACGAGCAAGCCATGCCGTCGCAGTGCACCAGCCTCTCGGGCTGTGTCCAGATAAATAATCCAAGCGGTCACGCGACCCATCGACACCGTCGTGACCTGCCGAATCCATGCAGCCATGAGGCATGGAACCGGGGAACCAAAGGCATGGTCCCATTGCCAGGGGTGAATCGGCACGCCGTTGTGCCGTAGGGCGTCTTCCCTGCCCGAATCCGTCAGCTAACCCGGTAGGCATCAGTGGAAGCCCCAAGGAGAAATCCTGTCTACCACCCTGCAGAACTCCTGTTCGTCGCGCCTTTTTCGCCTTTCTGTAGGCGGTTTCGCGCTCACTCTGACCGCGTCGGCCGGCGCGGTCGGAATGAATTCCGCGCAGGCGCGGGCGGCGACGAACGGCTCGACCGCGGTACAGGCCGGAGCCGTCGCGGTCGCCCAGATGAGCGGCGTCTCCCTCACCGGGGCGGGCGCCAAGGCGGCCACCGGGCTGAGCAAGGCCGCGCGGCAGAAGGCGAAGGCGGCGAAGGCCGTCTCGGTGGCCAAGCGGCAGGTCGGCGACCCCTACCGCTGGGGCGGGACCGGCCCCGGCGGGTTCGACTGCTCGGGCCTGGCGCAGTACTCGTGGCGCAAGGCGGGGGTACGGCTCCCGCGGATCACGCACAGCCAGTACCGCGCCGTCAGGAAGAAGGTCTCCTGGCGCAGCCTGCGCCCCGGTGACCTGCTCTTCTTCTACGGCAAGGGCCACGTCGGCATCTACGTCGGCAAGGGAAGGATGGTCCACGCGCCGAGCAGCGGCAGGACGGTCCGGATCGTGAAGCTGAAGAACTACTACCGTTCCTCCTTCGCCGGAGCGGTCCGCCCCGGTGTCTGACCGGGCCGATTGACCGGGCGGATCCGGCGGCGGGCGTGCCGCCGGAGGCGCCGGCGCACGCGGCCCGCCCGAC
>NZ_CDRNDK010000604.1:0-3165 GCF_977012225.1 Planomonospora algeriensis
CACGCCCGGACGGCTGGCGGGCGGCGGGCCGTGCGGCGGCGCGCCGCGCCGCCGCCTTGATACCTACAAGAACAATTCGGCAAGGCTTTCAGTCAAGAAAGCAGACATGTTGACCACGGACATGCGACACAAAATCGACATAGTGGGCAAAATGTATGTAAGGGTGCGTTCGCAAGTAGGGCCCTTCACTTTTGGGTGCATGATGTAGATTGCTCCCATGACAGACCAATCCCCCCCGTCCAGATCTCAGTGTTGAGCCCGAACTCCTAAACATCGCTCAGATGCAGAGCGATATCGAAAGATATCAATCGCAATTCGAGGCATTTTCGGATCTAATCAATCTCGTCCCTCACGCGAGCGAGCTCGATTCGACAGAAAAGCGTTTTTCCGAATTGGGAAAAATGATGAAAACTCTCGATGAAGCCGAGCGTGAGAGGCTTCTGGAAATTTCAAACAAACATTTCTCCAATTTGGAAGAGTTCTCTCTTTCTGATTATTCTAGGGAGATAATAGAAAATCTTCCTTCCAGTGGAAGAGTGATGAAGCTCGTTGCGGAACTATATAAGTCATTTGAAAAAAAGCCTCGGACTCCAATCTTGCTAAATTCGCTTGTCGTGACAGCCGTAAGTGCTTTCGAGGTCCAGGTTGCAAATTTGGCTACGCATTTTTTCGAAGCACATCCGGAGGCATTGGATGCTGGACAAAAAGAGCAAGCAATAACCTTTACATTGAGTGATTTGAAAGGATTGGAAAATATCAAAGACGCCACGCGGATGGCAATATCAAGACGCGTCGAGAGTCTCATTTTTGGCAGCCTGGCCGATTGGCGTAAATTCTTTAAAGATCGAATGAATGTCGACATGGCGGAACTATCCATAGACTGGGATAAGACTAAGGAGATATTTCAGCGGCGGCACGTGATCGTCCATAATGGCGGGCATGCATCGAGGCGCTATATTAGCCAGGTTTCTGGACTCAAAGGTATCGAAGTCCCTGACGAGGGAGAGTATCTACCCTGCGATCAGGAATATGTGCATAGCGCTCTCGATGAATTGTTAACGCTGGGAATCTTGCTCTCCGTGGCGGTTGCGCTAAAAATAAATAAAGAAGCAAAAAAATATCTAATTGGAGAGCTCCTGCATAATAGCTATGAGGCGCTTGTTCGCAACCAGTGGCGCGTTACAGAAAAAATGTGTTCCTATGGGGCGGATAATAGCGAGAACGAGGAAAATAGAACTGTCTTTATAGTTAACCGCTGGATTGCACGAGCCAGAACCGGAGGCGATAAATCTATCCGTGCAGAGGTGTCTTCGTGGGACACCTCTGCACTATCGCGCCGCTACAAGCTTGCCAAATACTGCCTCCTCAAAGAGGATAAAAAAGCGCTAGAGTGCCTTGCTGATCTAGTGGAGGCTGGCGAAATCAAGCTCGAAGATGTATTGGAGTGGCCACTCCTTGAAGGACTACGTTCAGACCTTCGATTTTCTGTTATTATTTCAACATATCATGCCGAAAAAAAAGCAAATACAAGCGTTCAGCGATTTCGGATGTCCGCTAACTCCAAGGTTGTTCATCTGCAATCTTGCCCAAGGGCGAGAAGTCTGACCTTAGAAATGAAGCTCTCTGAAGTGATTAAACTGGATTGCTTGCCCTGTAAAATCTGTTCTCCAGTAATTCAATATGCATGAAAATATTCTCATTTTCCCATTGGGGTATTTTTTATACTTTCGCGAACTGCTGATGTACATTGGAACTATAAGGCTGTAAATTCTCTACGTGGCTACCAACGAAGAGCAGACGCGCTGGATTGTGCACGGGGAACGGCTGGTCTACGACAACCGGTGGATCCGTCTGGGCCTGGTCGACGTGGAGATCCCCGATGGGGAGCGGTTCGAGCATCACGCGGTGCATCTGGACCGGGCGGCTATCGCGGTGGTGGTCGATGAGCAGAACCGGGTGCTGATGATGTGGCGGCACCGGTTCCTGTTCGACCGGTGGGGCTGGGAGCTGCCGGGCGGCCTGGTCGACGCGGGCGAGGATCCGATGACGACGGCCGTCCGTGAGGTGGAGGAGGAGACCGGATACCGGCCCAAGGAGACAGAGCACCTGGTCACCTACCAGCCGATGGCCGGCATGGTGGATTCGGAGCACAGCCTGTTCCTCGTCCGCGGTGCTGACCTCGTCGGCAAGCCGACCGGTGAAGAGGTGGAAGCGGACCTCATCGAGTGGATCCCGCTGGCGGAGATCCCGGACATGATCGCCCGCGGGGACATCTGGACGTCGGGGACGTTGATCGGGTTGTATGCGGCTCAGGCGCGGCTCAGCACAAGGCGCGCTTGACCGCTCGGGACAGCTCCTCGATGCGCTTGCGCTGGCGGCGGGAGCCGGTCATGGTCGCCAACTGCTGGGCGCGCTGAATGTGCGGCTGGGCGGCCTCGGGCTCTCCTCCGGCCAGCAGGGCGTGGCCCAGGTCGCAGCGGAGTGCGGACTCGGCGCGGTTGTAGGTGCCGTCCATCCCGGCCAGCGCGGAGCGCAGGTCCTCGACGGTGCCGGGGTCACCGAAGCGCACCAGGCAGTTGCCGCGCCAGCGGGCCAGGTGGTGGCGGTCGAGCGACAGGTACGGCATGTCCTCGTCGGCGGCCCCGTCCGGCAGCAAGACGGCGGCCTGCTCCAGCGCGGTGCGGCAGGTGGCCTCATCCCCGAGGATGGCGGCGGCCTCGGCTTCGTCGGCGGCAAGCCAGGTCCGCAGGCGCGGGGGGGATGCGGTCGCGGTGGGTGGCGTGCAGGTATTGGAGGAGTTCGGTGGCTTCGGCCGGCCGTCCCAGGTCCATGAGGACGTATGCCTGTTCGCCGGAGACGTAGGCCAGGACGGCGGGGTTGTCGGCTTCGCGGGCGGCGGCCTTGGCGCGTTCGTAGTGATCCCATGCGTCGGCCAGGGCGCCGGTGTTGATGGCCTGCCATCCGGCCAGGGACGCGGTTTCGGCAAGGACGTGGGCGAGCTGGGCGCGGATGCCGGGCCGTACGGCGTGGCGGTGGACGTGTTCGATGTGGGCGATCTGGGCGCGCATCTTGTCGGCGATGGCCACTCCGCCGACGCGGCGGTCCATCAGGGCTCTTCGAAGTTAAGCGGGGTTGAGGTGCCCGCGGCTCTTTCGAGTGGTGGCG
>NZ_CDRNDK010000605.1:0-3161 GCF_977012225.1 Planomonospora algeriensis
GTGGCGGCGCTGCTGGAGTCGGCGTCGCCGTCGGCGTGGGCGGTGCCGGGGGTGGCGGGGATCCGCCGGTGGGCCGGGATCCGGGGTGCCGATGGGGAGCTGGTGGTGGTGGCCGCTGATGCGTGGTCGGCGCCGCAGGTCGGTTTCGTGGCCGGGGTGGGCACCGCGCCGTCCTGGCGGGGCCGGGGGCTGGGTGAGGCGGTGTGCGGGTTCGTCTTCGGTGAGCTGGCCGCCGAGCACGGCAGGGTGGCGTTGATGGTCGACACCGCCAATCGGGGCGCGATCCGCCTTTATGAGCGGCTGGGCATGCGGATCCGGCCGGTGGCCGCGGCGGAGCTGACTGGGGGCTGACGGGTCTTCCCGCCTGGAGGAGGGCTGGAGCGGGCCGCTTTCAGGCGGGGGGAAAACCGGGTGCGCAGGGGGAGAAGCCCGGGCAGAGTGGACGGAATGATGTCCAGTTTCGTGCCTGGTCTGCAGTTGTCGCGTGACTTCTACACCGAGGTGGTGCGGCCCCTGGTCGCCGGGGTGGCGCACAGTGCCGCGCTGATCGGCGCGGGTTCGGAGGTGCTGGCGTTCGACACCGAGCGCTCGACCGACCACGGCTGGGGGCCGCGGGTGGTGCTGTTCACCGCCGCCGGGGCCGTGGAGGAGGTGCGGGAGGCGGTGGGGCGGGGTCTGCCCGAGGTCTTCGGCGGGTATCCGACGGTGTTCGGGGGCGGCAACGGTGTGGTGGTGGCCGATCCCGGGGGGTGGTTCGCCGAGCGGCTCGGGTTCGATCCCGGCCGGGGGGTGGGTGTCCTGGACTGGTTGTCGGCGCCGTGGCAGCGGCTGGCGGAGGTCACCAGCGGGGAGGTCTTCCACGACGGGCTGGGTGTGCTGGAGCCGGCGCGGGCCGCGCTGCGCTGGTATCCGGTTGATCTGTGGCGGTACGTGCTGGCGGCGCAGTGGCGGCGTCTGGCGCAGGAGGAGTCGTTTCCGGGCCGGTGCGGGGAGGTGGGCGACGACCTGGGTTCGGCGGTGCTGACCGCTCGGCTGGCCCGGGAGGTGATGCGGCTGGCGCTGCTGATGCGCCGCCGCTATCCGCCGTACTCGAAATGGCTGGGCAGCGGGTTCGCCCGCCTGTCGGGGGCGGCCGAGCTCGGTGACGCGCTGTCGCGGGCGGTGGCGGCGCCGGAGTGGCGGGAGCGGGAGCGGCATCTGGGGCGCGCGTACGAGCGGGTGGCGGCGCTGCACAACCGGGTGGGGCTGGCCGAGCCGCTGGAGGCGTCTTTGCGGGGTTTCTCCGGCCGGCCCTTCCAGGTGATCGGCGCCGGGCGGTTCGCCGACGCGCTGGAGGCGGCGGTGACCGACCCGGTGGTGGCGGCGCTGCCGCCGGCCGGGTCGGTGGACCAGTTCGCCGGCTCCGTCGAGGTGCTCACGCGCCCGGACCGGTGCCGCGCCGTCACGCGGGCCGTACTGGGCCTGTGAACCGGGCCTGGAGGGGCCGGCCGGGAGGGCTTCAGGCCGCGGTGGCCGGAGCGGGGGCGGTGAGGCGGGCGGACATGCGCCGTTCGAACCACAGGGAGGTGAACGGCGGTACCGCGCACGCCAGGCCGAGTGCGGTCGTGCCGGTGCTCCAGCGGGCCGTGCGGGCGGCGGTGAGCGTTCCGAGGACGTAGAGCACGAACAGGGCTCCGTGGATCGGGCCGAAGATCTTCACGCCGAGGTCGCCGGTGGCGGCGATGTACTTGAAGTACATGCCGACGAGCAGGCCCGCCCATGAGCACGCCTCGGCGATCGCGACGTAGCGGAACAGGCGCAGTGCGGCGGGCGCGGCGGGGATGCTGGGCACGGCGGGGGTACCTTCCTTGGAGTGGAACCGGGAGCGGTCTTCAGCCTAGGGGGCCGGGGGCGTGCTCCCCGCCGGGAGGGCGGCGGGCCCGGTCGGTAAGGTGTTGCGGCGATGCGGTGTGCGTGCCGTCGCTGCCGGTGTGGTGCGGGCGGGCGTTCTTGCGTCATGGCCGGGTCAGGACGCGCGGTCCGTCGTCGGTGACCGCGACGGTGTGCTCGATGTGGGCGGCGCGGCTGCCGTCGGTACTGGACAGGGTCCAGCCGTCGGGGGCGGTCACGTAGCCGTCGGTACCGCCGGCGGTGAACATCGGCTCGATGGCCAGTACCAGGCCGGGCCGGAGCGTCAGGCCGCGTCCGGGGCGGCCCTGGTTGGGCACGTGCGGGTCTTCGTGCATGGCCCGGCCGATGCCGTGTCCGCCGAAGTCCTCGGGGATGCCGTAGCCGGCGGCGCGGCCGGTCCGGGCGATCGCGTGGCCGAGGTCGCCGAGGCGGCCTCCGGGTACGCACAGTGCGATGGCGGCTTCCAGTGCGGCCTGCGTGGTCGCGATGAGCGCCAGGTCGGCCGGGCGGGGGCGGCCGACGGTGAGGCTGATTGCCGCGTCGGCGGCCCAGCCGTCCAGGAGGGCGCCGCAGTCGACGCTCAGCAGGTCGCCGTCGCGCAGGCGGTAGCGGCCGGGGATGCCGTGCACGATGGCGTCGTTCACGGAGGTGCAGATCATGGCGGGGAACGGGGTGGGGGCGAAGGAGGGCCGGTAGCCGAGGAAGGGTGAGGTGGCGCCGGATTCGGTGATCACGGTGCGGGCGATCTCGTCGAGTTCCCGCAGGCTCACCCCGACGGCGGCGTGTGCGCCGACGGCGGCCAGGGCCGCTGCGACGATCTTGCCGGCTTCGGCCATGGCCTCTATCTCGGCCGGTGTCTTGATCTCTACCATGTCGGTCCTCCCATGAATCCAATACTTATACCGGTATTGTTATCACGGTTGCTAGGATCGCTGCATGGTGCGACCTCCGTTGAGCGAACTGGACCGCGAACGCGGTCACCGGCTGGGCACGATCCTGCGCCAGGCGCGCGGCGAGCGGAGCATGGCCGAGGTGGCCGCCGCCGCCGGGCTGTCCGCCGAGACCCTCCGCAAGATCGAGACCGGCAGGGTCCCCACCCCGGCCTTCTTCACCGTCGCCGCCCTGGCCCAGGCGCTCGGTGTCTCCCTGGACGTCCTGGCCGAGGTGAGCGCCGCCGAACGCGCCGCCTAGCGCACCCGAGCGGCGCCCGCCGTCCGGGCACCGGAACCGCGGGCCCGGACGGCGGCGGCCGAGCGGGCCCGCGGCAAGCC
>NZ_CDRNDK010000606.1:0-3154 GCF_977012225.1 Planomonospora algeriensis
AGTGCGACAGCCTCCTGCGCCGCCGCGGCCGCCGCGGCCGGATCCTCGGCGAGCAGCGCCCGCGCCCGGTCCGCCAGGCCATGGAGACGACCGGCGTCGATGAGGTCGGGCGGAACCTCCAGCCGGTAACCGCCCCCTTCCGTGACCAGCGCCTCCGGCCCCACGACCGACCTGGTTCGGGAGACCAGGACCTGCAGCGCCTTCGCCGGATTGGCCGGCTCGTCGTCCCCCCACACCTCCGCGACGAGCCGGTCCGCGTGCACGGTACGGCAGGCGAGCGCGAGGGCGGCCAGCAGCGCCTGAGCCCTCTCTCCGACCACCGGCTGCCCCCGCCACCGCACACCGTCGAGCAGGCCCAGGTAGATCGGCATGGCCCAAGTCTAGGCTCCGCCGAACCACCCGCCCGTTCCCGCCTCCGGCCCGCAGAGTGCGACGCTCACCGCCGAGCGGCCGGGCTCCCCGGGGTGCGTCGGAGAGCACCGAAGCGGGTTTGGCGGAACGGGGGGAAGCCGCCTTCGGTGTCACGTGGTTGAACTGGGATGAGGTCACCGCGATCGACTGGGACGAACCCGCCCTTCATCCGACGGGCATAGCCCAGTACCGGAGGCTTCCCGATCAGAGCCTGGAACTCGTCTTCCGCTCGGTGTAGGGGTCAGGCAGGGCCATGGCCTCGCGGACGGGGATCCCTCTGCGGGTTGCGGCCTGGAGACGCTCTCGGACCTGTCGGGGCGTGCGTGGTCGAAAGCCTGGGCCGTTGCAGCCGCACGAGTGGAAGCTCAACCCCGCGTAGAGGACGGCGCTCAATGCCCGCCAAGCCGGGTCGTCGCTCCGACGGGGCGCCGCGAAGTCCCGCCCGACGTTGACCATGGGCTCTCGGCAGCGAGTGCAGGGCTGGGCTCGCCCCTCCGGGGGCACTTGGCAGTCACGCGACACGGCAGACACACGTAGTGGACCTTGTAGGTTCCCGCGCTGTACCGGCACATGCCGCAAGATTACGCGAGTACCGGCGCACCGGCCCGTGGCCTGCTCGGCTTGTCCCGGGCCGAGGGCGGACGGGATGATCAGGTTTCCACCTCAGCCATCGAAGGCCGACCGTGATGGGCACGCCCTTCACGATCATCCCGGAGCCGGAGTGTTCCCGCCGGAGGCTGGAAGGAGTTCGTCGATGACGCTGCGTCGCTGGTTGGTCCGTGGGTATTGGCGGCTGGACACCCTGCTGGGAGGTGATGCCGAACCTGGACGGAGTCAGATCTTCGCTGCGCGGCATCCGGTCAAGCTGGGGGTGCGGTTCGGGGCGGTGATGGGGGCTTTGATGGCGGTGCTGGGAACTCTCGCGGGGGCATGGGGCTGGGGTGATACGGGGATTCTGTGCGCTTTCGCCGTCTTCTTCGGTGTGTTCATGACGGGCATCGGGTTCTTGGAGCGGCGGAGGCAGCGGCATTACGGCTTCTACCAGGAGGTCGGGCATACCGAGCTCGGTGGCTGAGCATCGGTGCTGGGCGGTGGCGCGACGCTGGTGTCGGCGCGTTGCGAGCCCCGTCCATCGAAGGCGTGGGCGGGGACTTCCACCCTGATCAGGCACCGGCGCGTTTCGGCGTTCAGGCTGCTGCCGGCCGTACTCGCTTGAGAAGTCCTGGCGGGTGACGGGAACCGAACCCGCGCTGTCAGCTCGGGAAGTGCGTCGATCACGCCTAGTAGGACGGTTGAGCCGGGCGTTCGGCCGGTCGTGAGTGGTCGTGGCCGACCCCCCTCACCTTGTCCGATGGAATGCTGACGGCACGAGCGGCAGGATGATCCGGTGAAGCTGAACGAGAAGGTCGCGGCGGGGATCGCGGAGGAGTACCTGGACCGGTGGCGACGTGTCGCACGCTACGACGAGCTCGCCGTGATGGAAGAGAACGACGACAAGGACTGGGAGCACGTCACCGGAGAGGACGGGCAGGAGTACAAAGTCCTCGCCTATGTGCTTCCGCACGGCGACGGGACGCTTCGGATGGTGGTCTCGGTGAACCACCGCAGGAGGGACCAGGCGGCTGCCGACCCGGTGATCCGGGAAGCCGTCATGCGCTCGGACGGCATCGTGACCACACCGGCGGATCTGGCCGAGCTGGCGGACCGCTGGATTCTGCCCTACCGGGGGATGCAGGTGGTGCAAGTCCGGGTGAGCCATCAGCTGACGCTGCTCCTCGACGGTGACGCCCGGGTGGACATCGAGTCCACGGCGACGCTCACCAGAGGACCGCTGAGCGCTCCCGACGCGAAACCGGTCCTCCTGGCCCCTGAGCGACAGGAGGTGGCGCCGGCCCTGGCGCTCTTCGGCGCGGCGCTCCTGTCATCGGTCGCCTTCAAGTCCGGTGCGCTGCGGCTGGTCTTCGAGACCGGGACGCACCTGAACGTGAAACCCGATTCCCACTACGAGGCGTGGAGCACCTGCGGTCCTGATGATTTGCGCTTCGTCTGCCTGCCGGGCGGTGGACTTTCGGTATCAGAAACCCTCTCCAGAGACCCGGATCAGGCCGCACACCTCCCTCCGGCCTGATCTTCCCGTCTGCTGGGTCCTGCCCAGGCCCCGGCGCGGTTGACCAGGTCAGTGAGAGAGCGGCGGTCGATGTCGAAGGCGGTCATGCCCTGTTCCACTCCGCGGGCCTCTTGCAGGGTGAGCTGGGCGAGGCGCTTCTGCGTGCGGTCGCGCGACGTGGCGGCATGAACTGGAAGACGCCTACCCGATCGGATGACCAGCCTCTAGTCGAACCAGACGACCAGGCGCACGCCGTCGTCTCCGAACCGCTGAGCCAAGACCCGCATCACCTCGAAGACGTATTCCCACCCGGTGCCCGGCCCCAGCACGTGCAACCGTGTCACCGGACCGTACTCGAACGCCGCTCCGGCGGCTTCCCAACGGCCTGCCGGTGCTTCAACGGGCGAATCACCCAGTGGTGGTATGCCGTACTGCTCGACGACCTCACCGGGCCACCGGTCATCGATCCGGTAGCTGTGGATCATGTGGGACAAGGAGTCCGGTCCCGAGCGGACCTGAAGCACTCCCCGCGCGGCGGGTCGAGCGGACATGTCGAGATCGCGAAGCTCCGCCCAGGAGACCCACGTACAGCCGTGCACGGCGGCATCGACTCGTACGGAGTCTTCGTAATCGGCA
>NZ_CDRNDK010000607.1:0-3147 GCF_977012225.1 Planomonospora algeriensis
AGAGCGTGGGATTCGAACCCACGAGGACCGTCACCGGCCCTAGCGGTTTTCAAGAGGGCTGCGTTCCAGGCGACGGCAGAGCTTCTGAGCAGGGTGAAAGCCTCTTCCTCGACCCGAACGATGGAAGATCATCCCGCATATATCCCGCAGATCCTCGCCCTCTCCGACCATGATCCAGAAGTCGGTCATGCCCTTCCATCCGTGGAAACTCTCCCACCTCGACTCTTGACCCGCCCCCTCCGCCGTCCGAGACCATGTCGGCCATGTGGTTCTTCCGCTTCCTCGCCATCGGACTCCTCAGCGGGGTCCTGATGATCCCGCTCCTGCACTCCCCGCGAGGGGACGGATTCGAGCACCTGCGCTTGAGCGTGATCATGACCCTGGAGTTCAGCTGGTTCTTCTTGGTCCCGATCTCGCTGGTGGTCGGCGCCTGGAAGACCTTCTCCTCCAGCGAGCGCCCCCGGCCGGCGCCTCCGGGCTTCGTCCTGGGAGGGATCACCTTCGCGTTCGGCGCTCTGGTCCTGCACCAGGCGATGGCGGCGTCACGATGGCTCAACGATTCACCATCCGGAGTCGGCGATCCGGACGGCGAGTACGTCATGGCAGCGTTCGCCGAACTTTCGGGTGTGGCGATCATGATCGTTGGCATGGTGATCCTGATCGGTCGGGTGGTCGCCATCATCGATTCCCGAGAGGCGAACATCCCGACACCCACGAGCCGCCGATCAGAGACGGAAAATCTGAGCTCCTGACATCCTGCTTGCAAAGACGCATCCAGATCTTGGGCGGCAGCGAAGACGCAGCTCACGGTGCTGATCACGTTCCCCGCAACCCCCGTTGTTCCTCCTTGCTCCCCGCCCCATCGGGCGCGCAACGGGCACGACCGGCAGACTCACTGCGTGATCAAGGATGCGCAATGCGGCGGGGACCAGAATGATCATCGTAGGAACAGAGGAACTTCGGTCCGAAGGACCTGGGAACCTGGGCCAATGTGCTCCTGCGGCTGGAGCTGGACTGCCTGCAGCGACCCCAACCCAGATGTCACGACGAGTGTTGAGTGCTACTCACCGACTGTGATCGCCTACTACACTGTCGCTATGTCTGCCCCAGCATCACTCGAGGGACTCGAAGAACAGCTCCGAGGCGAGCGCGGCAAAGTCGACGTAGCAGTCCACAATTTTTCCGTACGCGAGCTCGTACGGATGATTTTCGATGAAGAGCTTAATGCCGCACCCAATTATCAGAGGAAATTCCGCTGGGAGGAGGGCGATGAATCCCTTTTCGTTGAGTCGGTTTTTCTAGGACTCCCCGTTCCTCCGCTATTCGTTGCCACGAATGTTGGATTCCAATGGGAGGTCGTAGATGGCCTCCAGCGGCTCTCAACGTTGGCTCACTTTCTGGCACGAAACGATGATGAAGCGAAGGCTATTGGGCGCGAGCACCCTCTTCGCCTCAATGGGCTGGAGAAGCTAACCGAGCTCAATGGGATAACCCATCAGGAGCTACCCAAGAACCTCCAGGTGTATTTTGGTAGGCAACCACTTCAAGTTGTCTCCCTGACAGATAAAAGTGATCGCCAAGTTCGTTTTGATGTGTTCGAGCGCCTTAACCGCGGCGGAATACAACTCACTGCACAGGAGGTTCGCGCCTGTGTTTACATGGGGGCATTCAATGACTTCATTGAGGAACTCTCAAGCGATTCACGCCTGGAGAAGTTAATCAAACTGCAGCGCAGCCACGAGAATGACGGCACAAGAGCAGAACAAGTTCTCAAGTTTTTTGCATACAAGAACAATAGGGATGCGTTCGACGGTAAGGTGGAGCGGTTCCTCAACGACTACATGGCTAAAGCCGAAAGTAATTTCGACTATAGAACTGAACGAATTATATTCGACAGGGCGCTAGAAATCCTGTTCGCTGCCTGTGGCGGTAAGCCTCTTCTCCGCAAGCAGACGAAAGTAACCCCATTGGTTCAGTTCGAGGCTTGCTTTGTAGCGGCAGGTGACTTGGCCGCAGACGGTATACCTGTCGGTCAGGTAGCTCCAGACTGGCTGGAGGATTCTGAGCTGCGTGCCTCAAGTGGCGCCGGCTCAAACACTAAGGCCATGCTGCGCCGTAGGCTTATTCGGGCTAAGGATCTACTCCGTGGCGCCACATGATGCATTGATAACTGATATTCAGAATCAGGGAGAACGGCTTTTACGACGCTGTGACGACTTGAAGAAGTTTCTTGCTCTTGTACGACCTTCCTCAAACGGCACAGCAGAAAGCCGACGCTGGAAATCAGAAGCTCAAGACGCCAGGGCACTTTCGGTTATCTGTAGCATGGCGGAACTCGAGTCTTTCACGAAATTTCTTATTCAGGAGACCCATAGAGAGATAAACTCGTCACCCCTTTCGGTAAGCGATTTGCGTCCAAGTCTACGTCAACTTGCAGCGCACACTGCTTTTGAGAGCCTCAGAGATCTTTCCGACCACTCAAAGCTCTGGGAGAGAAGGAGGTACGCAACAACCCTAGAGTTATGCACAGACGCAATATCACTTCCTATCGAGACAAGACATGCCCAACCCCCTCTTGATGGACGAACCCTTCGTCCTGAACACTTCAATCGGGTTTGGGAGATTTACGGATTGCCAAATATTGCTTTTCCTGTAGCTGCATGGAGTGCATCTCTTCAAAAGATGGCTCTATTCAGGAATGATGTAGCCCACGGAAACATATCGTATGGCGAAATTTTTCAACAAGCAGGACGATCCGTAATGGACGTAGAGCGCTATGTTAACGACGTAAGCGAATTCACGATTCACTTGGTCGACACTTGGATTGAGTATTTGCAGACGCAAGGCTATTCGAAGCGTTAATTCGCGGCCCGAGCTTCTTGTCCCCGTTCTTCCCGCCTTAGCGGCCACCGCACTAGCGTGCCGCTACGGTGCCCGGTGGGCCAGGGTGAGGAACGAACCCTGGACGTCGATCGCCCCCGAGCACGTACGGCGATCAGCCATGCTGAGGCGATCGTGAGGGCTGCATTTATGCGGCGGCGTGGCAACCCCGGTTAGGGCGTTCGGTTGGTACGGCGGGCGTGCGGTACGGCGAACGGCCCGGGGCGCGCCGGCCGGGACGGGCGCCCACGCCGCACGCCCGGACGG
>NZ_CDRNDK010000608.1:0-3137 GCF_977012225.1 Planomonospora algeriensis
ATAAAGCACCGGACCCCGCGCGCCCGGGCCCAGGCCGGAGGCCGGAAACCACCGGAGCCCAGCTGAGACGGCCGCCAGGACCACCGGCCCGCCTCCGTGCGCACCAAGAAAAACCATCACGAAGCACCGGCACCGGCCACCACCCGAATGGGACAAGGCCGAACCTCCGCCGAGCAAGGACCCGGCCATGTCCGGATGTGGTTCCGGGTGGTTGTTCTTTGGCGTGTGAGCTGTCCGAAACGAGGTCGAAACATCATCCCGGCGGGTTTCACAGATGTGAAACATGCGCGGTCGTGCCCCGAAACGGCGGGAGAAGACGCTGTGGCGCACGGAAGGGAAAACCTTGGCGGAACCGGTCGGAACGCGTGAGCGGACCGGGGCCCGCGGGGCGAGGCGGACCCCGTCCGTCAGGTACGTCAGTGCGCGGCCGGTCGACGAAGCCCTGGAAGCGCCCACTGCGACTGCACAACCGGCCACACGCCAATCGGAAGGAGGGTCGCATCAGATGAAGATCGATGGCGGCTCCACTGCCTGGATGCTCATGAGCACCGCGCTCGTACTGCTCATGACGCCGGGCCTCGCGTTCTTCTACGGGGGCATGACCAGGGCCAAGAGCGTCCTCAACATGATGATGATGTCGTGGGTGAGCATCATCGTGGTGACGGTCGCCTGGGTCCTCTACGGACACTCGCTGGCCTTCGACACGGCCGGCGACGGCGGCTTCCTCAACAAGCTCGTCGGCGGCCTCGACAATCTCGGCCTGAGCGGGCTCGTCGACACCGCGACCAAGGACGACGGCACGGGCATGCCCAGCCTCGTCTTCTCCGCCTTCCAGATGACCTTCGCGATCATCACCGTCGCACTGATCAGCGGCGCGCTCGCCGACCGGGTCAAGTTCGGCGCCTGGGTGGTCTTCGCGCTCGTCTGGGCGACCGTCGTCTACTTCCCCGTGGCCCACTGGGTCTGGGGCGGCGGCTGGCTGAGCAACCTCGGCATCGAGGACTTCGCCGGCGGCACGGTCGTGCACATCAACGCCGGAGCCGCGGCCCTGGCGGTCGCGCTGGTCGTCGGCAAGCGCGTCGGGTGGCGCAAGGACCCGATGCGGCCGCACAACCTCACGCTCGTCCTGCTCGGTGCGGGCCTGCTCTGGTTCGGCTGGTTCGGCTTCAACGCGGGCTCCGAGCTCGCCGTGGACGGCACCACCGGCCTGGCGTTCATGAACACCCAGATCGCCACCGCGGTGGCGGCCGGCGCCTGGCTGCTGGTGGAGAAGCTCCGCGACGGCCACTCCACCACCCTCGGCGTCGCCTCCGGCGCGGTGGCCGGCCTGGTCGCGATCACCCCGGCCTGCGGCTTCGTCGACCCCTGGGCCGCGTTCGTCATCGGCGCGCTCGCCGGCGTGGCCTGCGCCTACGGCGTCGGCCTGAAGTACAGGCTCGGCTACGACGACTCGCTCGACGTGGTCGGCGTGCACATGGTCGGCGGTGTCGTCGGCGCGGTGGCGCTGGGCTTCGTCGCCGCCTACCCGTTCGCCGACGGCCAGGAGAAGGGCCTGCTCTACGGCGGACCGATCTCCCAGCTCGGGGTGCAGGTGCTCGGCCCGGTCGCGGTCGGCGCCTACTCCTTCATCGTCTCGTGGATCATCGCCAAGGTGGTCGACAAGACGATGGGCTTCCGGATCTCGCAGGAGGACGAGGTCGCGGGCATCGACATCACCACCCACGCCGAGACCGGTTACGACCTCGGCACCGTCCACTCCTCCGGAGTGGCGTCCCCCAACGGCCCGGCCGTGGTTCCGGCCGCC
Organism: Planomonospora algeriensis; assembly: GCF_977012225.1. NCBI lineage: Bacteria > Bacillati > Actinomycetota > Actinomycetes > Streptosporangiales > Streptosporangiaceae > Planomonospora > Planomonospora algeriensis. The sequence continues at coordinate 1,805 of NZ_CDRNDK010000608.1, forward strand.
AAGAAGGTGGAAGCATGAGACTCATCACCGCGGTCATCAAGCCCTTCAAGCTCGACGACGTGAAGGCGGCCCTGGAGCAGTTCGGCGTCAAGGGCATGACGGTCAGCGAGGCCAGCGGCTACGGCCGCCAGCGCGGGCACACCGAGGTCTACCGGGGCGCCGAGTACCAGGTGGACCTGGTGCCCAAGGTCCGGCTGGAGGTGCTCGCCGAGGAGGAGGACGCCGAGGACGTGATCGACGTCATCGTCAAGGCGGCGCAGACCGGCAAGATCGGTGACGGCAAGGTCTGGTCCGTCCCGGTGGACACCGTCGTCCGGGTCCGTACCGGCGAGCGCGGCCCTGAGGCGCTCTGACCGGTGAGAGGCGAGACTCGCTCGTACGCCGCGGCCCGCAGGGAGCGGGCCGCGGACGTCGACCGCTGGCTGACGGACCTGCTCCGCACCGCCTGCGGCACGCCGTACGGGCGTCCCGGGAAGGGGCCGGACCTCCGGGACGGCAGGAACGGCGACGAGCGCGGCGCCCGCAGCGTCTTCGGCGGGGTCGCGCTCGTCGCGGTCGGGAGCCTGGGCCGCTCGGAGCTGGCCCCGGGCAGTGACCTGGACCTGGTCCTGCTGCACGACGGACGCGAGGACATCGGCCGCGTCGCCGACCGCGTCTGGTATCCGGTCTGGGACTCCGGGGTCCGCCTCGACCACTCGGTCCGGACCGTGGAGGAGGCGGCGAAGGTCGCCCGGGAGGACCTCAAGGCGGTGCTCGGGCTGATCCAGGCCCGGCACGTGGCCGGGGACCCCGAGCTGACGCGCGCGGCGCGCGAGACCGTGCTCGCCGAGTGGCGGGCCGACTCCCGGCGGCGGCTGGGCGAGCTGCGCGAGGCCGCGGACCGGCGGGCGGAGACCAGCGGGGAACTCGCCTTCCTGCTCGAACCCGACCTGCGCGACGCGCACGGCGGGCTCCGCGACGTCCAGGCGATGCAGGCCGTGGCCGCCGCCTGGGTCGCCTCGGCCCCGGGCCCCCGGGTCCGCGAGGCCTACGAGCTCCTGCTGGACGTCCGGCACGGCCTGCACCTGGTGACGGCGCGCGGCGCCGACCGGCTCGTCCTGCAGGAGCAGGACGCGGTCGCCGGGATCCTGGGCCTGCTCGACGCCGAGGCGCTCATGCGCAGGCTCGCCGAGGCGGGCCGGACGATCGCGCACGCCTTCGACGGCACCTGGCGCACCGTGGACCGGCTGCTGTCGGGGCCGCGCCGCGGGGCCGCCGGCCGCTCGCCGACGGTGTCGTCGAGCACGGCGGGGAGGTCGTGCTCGCCCGCGGGGCAGATCCGCGCAAGGACCCG
>NZ_CDRNDK010000609.1:0-3133 GCF_977012225.1 Planomonospora algeriensis
CGGGCGTCGCCGTACCCGCCTCCGCCGCGCCCGCCTCCGCCATGGCCTCCCGGCGGCACCGCCGTCGAGCCGTTCCACGGCGTCCACCAGGCCGGGATCGCCACGGCGCCGCAGGCCCACGCCGCCTTCGTCGGGCTGGACCTGCTGCCCGGCAGCGGACGTGAGGCGATAGCCCGGATGATGCGGCTGCTCACCGACGACGCGCGCCGGCTGACCGCGGGCAGGCCCGCGCTCGCCGACACCGAGCCGGAGCTGGCCGTGCTTCCCGCCCGGCTGACCGTCACCTTCGGGTTCGGCCCCGGGCTGTTCGCCGCGGCCGGGGCCGAGCACCTGCGGCCGGAGGCGGTCGCGCCGCTGCCCGCCTTCCCCGTCGACAGGCTGGAGCGGCGCTGGAACGGCGGCGACCTGCTGCTGCAGATCTGCGCCGACGACGCCCTCACCGTGGCCCACGCACTGCGCATGACGGTCAAGGACGCCCGTTCCTTCGCTCGGGTGCGGTGGATCCAGCGCGGCTTCCGGCGGGCCCTCCAGGTCCAGGACCCCGGCACCACCCAGCGCAACGTCATGGGCCAGCTCGACGGGACCGTCAATCCGGAGCCGGGCACGGCCGACTTCGACCGGGCCGTGTGGACGGGCGACGGGCCGGAGTGGCTGCGCGGCGGCACCACGCTGGTGCTGCGGCGCATCCGGGCGGAGATGGAGACCTGGGACGCCGTCGACCGGACCGCCAAGGAGTTCACCGTGGGACGCCGCCTGGACAGCGGCGCCCCGCTCACCGGGGTCCGGGAACATGACGAACCGGACTTCGCGCGGCTCACCCCGGCGGGCTTCCCCGTCATCGCCGAGCAGGCCCACATCCGGCGGGCCCGCGTCGCCGATCCGGGTCTGCGGATCTTCCGCCGGGTCTACAACTACGACGAGGGGGTCACCGCCGACGGGCGCGCCGACAGCGGGCTGCTGTTCGCCTCCTACCAGGCCGACGTCACCCGGCAGTTCCTCCCGATCCAGCTGCGCCTGGCCGAGGCCGATCTGCTCAACGAGTGGACGACCCCGATCGGCTCGGCCGTGTTCGCCGTGCCGCCGGGCTGCGCGGAGGACGGCTGGATCGGCGAGACCCTGCTGGGGAATCGAGCGGGGTGAGCAGCGGTGCGCGGGCCGACCCCGGCCTTGACGGCGGCGTGGTGGCCGGTGAGGAAGACGTCCGACAGGGTCAGCAGCGAGGGCAGCAGGGCGGAGTCCTCGCCGACCGGGGCCTTGACCAGGGTGCCGTCGGCCAGCGGGACGCGCACGGCCTCGGCCTGGGCGCCGCCGACGCCGTTGGAGGCCCAGAACCCGCCCTACCGGCAGGAGGTGTGCAGGCCCTCGCGGCAGAACTCGCACGTGTCGTCGGAGTAGGCGAACGGCGCGATGACGAAGTCGCCCCGTTTGAGGGTGGAGACCTCCGCGCCGGTCTCCTCGACGACGCCGACGAACTCGTGCCGATCGGGCGGCCCTGCTCCGAGGCGGGCAGGTTGTGGTACGGGTGCAGGTCACTGCCGCAGATGCAGGCGCGCACCACCCGCACCAGGGCGTCGGTGGGCGCCTGCGGCACCGGGTCAGGCGCGTCTTCCACGCGCACGTCACCGGCACCGTAGATGAAAGCAGCTCGCATCAGGATCTTCCCCGTCTTCCTCTTCGTCGTCGGGCCTGCCCTCGGCCGAGTGGTCGGCGTGCCGGGAAGGTCGGTCACGGTGAATCCGCCGTACCGCGGCGAGGGCTTGGCGGCGGAAACTCCAAGCGCCGTCCCCGCATGCGCGGCGCCACCATCATCCCCCCTCTCGCGGCCGGGATCTCCTAGAGGGCGACCACCGTAGGTGAGAGGAGCATGACCAATAGTTATGGTGGAAGCCGGATGTGTTTCACCACAGGGGGATGAATGGCCACAAAGTGGTCGCTGGTGGGGGAAGGTGGGAGATACGCCGCTCGGCAGGCGGCGACCTTGTTCGCCCTGGCGGGAGTGCTGGCCGTTCTGGGCATCGCGGCGACGCCGATCGGCCAGCGCGGTCTGCTGGCGGCGATCGCCGGGGCCGATCTGTTCCTGGCCGCGGTGGCCTGGTGGATCCCCTGGGACCGCCTCGACCCGCGCGCCCCCCTGGCGCTGAGCCTGCCCGCCCTGGCCGTGCTGTCCGTCTCCACCTGGGCGTTCGGCGGGACCGCTGCGGGCACGGCGCCGTTCTACATGATGCTGTTCGCGTGGGTGGGACTGCACTTCCCCACCGCGGCCGTGCTGGCGCTGACCCCGCCGGCGACGCTGGCCTACCTTGCGCCGCTGGTCCTCTCGGGCCGCGATCCGGTGGCGGTCTCCAGCGTCGTGGTGTTCGTCCCCACGCTGGTGGGGGTCGGCGTGCTGATCGCCCGCCAGGTCGAGCACCAGCGCCGCGACCGGGAGATCATCCACCGCATGGAGCGCTGGCGGGCCGCGCTGACCGCCGCCCTGGCTCACGACGTGCGTTCCCCGCTGACCTCCGTCCAGTTCGCGGTGGAGACCCTGAACGAGGACGGCCCCGACCTGCCCAAGGAGCGCCGGGACGCGATCGCCGGGGTCGCCCTGCGCCAGGTCGAGCGGATCCGGCGGCTGGCCGCCGACCTGCTGGACGCCGACCGGCTCGACAGCCACGGAGGGCTCCGCCTGAACCTGCGCCCGCTGGACCTGCGCGCCGCCGCGGAGAAGGCGGTCGGCTACCTCAGCGCCCCGGTGCGCGTGGAGGTCCCCGACGGCCTCACCGTGCGGGCCGATCCGCAGCGGCTGGAGCAGATGCTGGTCAACCTCACCACCAACGCCGTGCGCTACGGCGCCCCGCCGATCGTGGTCAGTGCCGCCCCCGCCGGACCGGGCGGCGGCGACCTGCTCGCCGTGCACGTGCGCGACCACGGCCCGGGCATCCCCGAGGACAGGCGTTCCCTGCTGTTCTCCCGCTTCAGCGGCGCCGGCACCACCCCGGGTTCGGTCGGCCTGGGTCTGTGGATCACCCGGGAACTGGCCCGCGCGCACGGCGGCGACGCCTTCTACGCCCCGGCCGACCCCGGCAGCCGCTTCACCGTCACCCTGCCCGCCGCGGGGCGGGCGGCGGTGGAACCGGCCGCCGGCCGGATC
>NZ_CDRNDK010000610.1:0-3118 GCF_977012225.1 Planomonospora algeriensis
GGTCGAGACCATCGCGGTCCTCGGGAGGTCCGACGGCTCCAGGGCGCGGCCCGGATAAGCGGTCGATCCGCGGACGTCGGTTTGTTAGCTTGGGGCCGTGCAATATCTGTTCTTCCTCTGACGGGGCCCGTCCAGCCCGCCCCTCGCGCCCGTAGGCCGAGGCAGCGGGCTGTTCGCCGTTTCCACCGGCCGATCGGCCGTCCGTCAGTGACCGAGAGCGCCTCCGTCCACCCGTCCGGGGGATGAGCGCGCCTCCACAGGAAGAGACATGAACAACCCTGTCACCCTGCCCGCGCGTGCCCACGCGCAGCTCATGGCATCCGACATCCACATCAGCCGCAGTGGCCGCAAGGTCCTCGAAGGCGTCGACCTGACAGTCTCCCCCGGTTCCCGCTGGGGCGTCGTCGGTGAGAACGGCCGGGGCAAGTCCACGCTGCTCCACATCCTCGCCGGGATCCTCCCGCCGGACTCCGGGATGGTCCATCGGGTCGGCACGCTCGGAACCGCCGAGCAGGAGATGGCCGTCAGCGGTGGTCGTACCGTTGGCGACCTCGTCGACTCCGAGCTCGCCGACGTCCGTGCGGCACTGCGCGCCCTCGACCGCGGTGTCGCGCACCTGGCCGAAGGGCGGACCGGCGCCGCCGAGGAGTACGCCGCCGCGCTCGCCGCCGCCGAGACGCTCGAAGCGTGGGACGCCGACCGCCGGGTCGACGTCGCGCTCGAAGCGCTCGGCGCCGTCACCGACCGCTCGCGGCCCCTCGACGAGATGTCGGTGGGCCAGCGCTACCGGGTACGGCTGGCGTGCCTGCTCGGCGCGGAGCACGACTTCCTGCTGCTCGACGAGCCGACGAACCACCTCGACCAGGATGGGCTGGAGTACCTCACCGCGCGGTTGCGCGGCCTGCCCGGCGGGGTCGTGCTGGTCAGCCACGACCGGGCGCTGCTGTCCGACGTCGCCACGGCGATGCTCGACCTCGATCCGAGCCGCGACGGGCGGCCCCGCGTCTACGGCGGCGGATACGCGGGGTACCAGGAGGGCCGGCAGGCCGAGCGGGACAGGTGGGAGGAGGAGTACGAGCGGCAGCGGGCCGAGCACGCCCGCCTCACCGAGGACCTGGCCAAGGCGCAGGACCGGCTCGTGACCGGCTGGCGCCCCGACAAGGGCACCGGCAAGCACCAGCGCGCCACCCGTGCGCCCGGACTTGTCCGGTCGGTCAACCGGCGTCGCGACGAGCTGGAGGAGCACGCGGTCACGGTGCCCGAACCCCCGCTCCGGCTGCGGGTGCCCGACCTGCCCGGGCGCCCCGGTGCCACCCTGCTCCACGCCGCCGGGATCACCGTCGCCGGCCGCCTGGACCGGCCCGCCACGCTCGTCCTCGGCTCCGGGGCGCGGCTGGTCGTCAGCGGGCCCAACGGCTCGGGCAAGTCGACGCTGCTCTCCGTGCTCGCCGGCCGGCAGAAGCCGTCGACCGGGACGCTGCGCGTCGGCCGGGACGTGCGGGTGGAACTGCTGGCCCAGGAGTCGTCGCCGCCGGCCGGGCGGCGGGCCCGCGACGTCTACGAGGCCCGACTCGGACGGCTCGTCAGCCGGGGGATCCTGCGGGACGACGACGCCGTCCCGCTGAAGTCGCTCGGCATCCTCGCCCCGGCGGACCTGGACAGACCCGTGGGGGAGCTCTCGATGGGGCAGCAGCGCCGCCTCGACCTGGCCCTGGCGCTCGCCGCCCGCCCGCACGTCCTCCTGCTGGACGAGCCGACCAACCACCTCTCGATCGCGCTCGTCGACGAGCTGACGCAGGCTCTGGAGGCGACCGGCGCGGCGGTCGTGCTCGCGACCCACGACCGGCGGCTCCGCCGCGACGTCGCCCACTGGCCCGTCCTGGCCCTGAACGGCATGCCGTCGCGGCTCGGCGAGCCTCAAGGGCTCCGAGGAGTCGGCACCGTTCCCGCCGGATAGATCCACCCCTTGACTAATGACCTCAGGTCAATAATATTGACCTGAGGTCATTATGGCCTTCCGACCCATGAAAGGGGCTTTCCATGTCCGTGTTCACCGGAGTGCGCCACATCCATCTGCGGGTGAGCGACGCCGAGCTGGCCGCCGCCTTCTACGGACAGGCGCTGGGGATGCGCCGGATGGTCGACAAGTTCGACGGGAAGATGATCATCCTCGGCACACCCGGAGGAGGGGACATGTTCACGGTGAGCGAGGAGACCGTGCCCGTCGAGTTCGAGGCGGAGCGGGAGCGGGTCGGCAAGATCGGCGGGCTCGACCACTTCGGCTTCGAGGTCGCCGATCTCGAGCGGTTCGACGCGGCTCTGGAACAGGTGCTCGCCGCGGGCGCCGTACTGGTCAACCGGGAGACGATCCCGCCCGGCATCCCGTCGGCGTTCCTCCGCGACCCCGACGGCTACGTCTTCCAGATCTACGCCTTCCCTCCCGAGGTGAAGCAGGCGATGCCCTAATCTCGGCAGGTGTGAACCGACCCCGTACCCGCCGCAGGCTGTCCCCGAACGAGCGCCGCACCGAGCTGATCGACGCCGCGATCCGGGTGCTGAGGGAGCAGGGCGAGCCGGCCAACCGGGCCGCCGCGGTGACGGCCGAGGCGGGTACGGCCAAGGGCACCTTCTACGTCTACTTCCCCTCCTGGGAGGACCTGCTGGTCGCGGTGCACGACCGGCTGATGGACGATTACAGCGCTCCGCTGCGGGAGCGGCTGGCCGCGGGGCCCCGCAGGACTGGCGCGCGGTCCTGAACGGGGAGATCGACCGCTTCGTCGACTTCACGGTCGGCTGCGGGAAACTGCACGATGCGGTCTTCCACTCCTCCGCCGTGCCGGCCCCCGCCGGCGACGAGCACTCGGCCACCGGACTGCTCGCTCGGATCATCCGCCGGGGTGTCGAGGAGGGCGCATTGCGGCAGGTGGACCCGGACGTCGCAGCCGGCCTGCTGTTCGCCGCACTGCACGCCGCAGCCGACGCGGTCGCCACCGGAGGGGACCGGACCCGCTGGTGCGGGAGCCTGCGCGAGCTCACCGCGAACTGGCTGGCACCCTGACCTCAGGGCCGCCGTGTCGACGACGTCAACAAGGGTCCGGTGCTCCCGGCAGGGCTCCCT
>NZ_CDRNDK010000611.1:0-3115 GCF_977012225.1 Planomonospora algeriensis
TCCAGCCTCCGGCCCCGGGCGGGCCGGACCTGTGGCTGCTGCGCCGCCCCGACGGGGAGCGGCCGCCCTCCCGCCTGCTGCTGGTGGACGCGGCCGAGGACCTGTCCGCGGTGGAGCCCGCCTGGCGCGCCTACCTCGACGACCCGGAGGCCGAGCCGTCCGGCGCCGGCCGTACGGTCCGGATCGTCGACCTGCTCGACGACGAGGTCGACCTGACCCCCGCCCGGCACCGTCCGCAGCAGGGCGCGCTGGACTTCGCCCGCGACTTCGGCGACGCGCTGGACCGGTTCCGGGCCGCGTCGGCCACGCTGGCGACGCGCCTCCGGCCCTGGAGCCGCTGGCCGAGCGCCACGACCTGCCGGTCACCACGGTCGGCGAGCTGGCCAAGGCCGGGCTGGTCACCGTCCTGGCGGCCCCGCCGAGGATGACCGCCGACTCCGGGCCCGTCCCGGTCCTGACCGCCGAGGACGCCGCCGCGGGCGCGCCGCCCTCCGGACGGCGCCGCGCTCGACCCGCCGCTGGTCGTCGTGTCCCGGCCCCGGCGACGTCGTGGCCACCGCCCTGGGCGCGGTCCGGGTGGTCGCCGAGCCGGGCGCGGCGCTGGGACCGCAGCTCACCCTCTACCGGGTCGACCCTCCCGGCTCGACCCCGACTTCCTGGCCGGGTGCCTGCGCTCCGCCGGGCGGTCCACCCACGCCGGCTCCAGCCGGCTCGACGTGCGGCGGGCCCGGGTGCCGATGCTGCCGATCGCCGAGCAGCGCCGGTACGGCGCGGCCTTCCGCGAGCTGACCGCGCTGGAGGACGGGCTCCGCGAGACGGCGGCACGGGGAGAGACCTTGATCAGGCTAGGCTTTGACGGACTGGTCGACGGCCACCTGCGGCCGTGCGACCGAGGGGTGTGAGTCCCGGAAGTCCGTGGGGAGGGCCGCATGGTCATCGGCGACCGGTACGTTCTCGACGACCTCCCCCTGGGGCAGGGAGGCATGGGCGCGGTCTACGCCGGCCATGACAGGCACCTCGACCGCAGGGTGGCGGTCAAGTTCCTGCGCCTGCACACCGGCCCCGACGAGGAGCTGCAGCGCCGCTTCCTGCGCGAGGCCCGCATCCTGGCCCGGCTGGAGCACCCCGGCGCGCCCGTGCTGTACGACTTCGGCACCTTCGACCACCGGCTGTTCCAGGTGATGCAGTTCATCGAGGGCGTCACCGTGGCCGACCTGGTCAGCGAGCACGGCCCGCTCCCGGCCCCGTGGGCCGCCGCCATCGCCGCCCAGGCCTGCGCGGTGCTCTCGGCCGCGCACGCGCTCTCGATCTACCACCGGGACCTCAAGCCGACCAACCTGATGCTCTGCCCCGACGGGAGCGTCAAGGTCCTGGACTTCGGCCTGGCGATGCTCCGCGAGACCGGCTCCACCCGGTTCACCCGGGTCGGCCAGCTGCTCGGCACCCCCGCCTACATGGCCCCCGAGCAGATCCAGCGCGGCCTGGCCGGCCCGCGCAGCGACCTGTACGCCCTGGGCTGCGTGATCCACGAGATGCTGACCGGCAGGCAGCTGTTCACCGGCCCCACCGAGTACGCCGTGTTCGAGCGGCAGGTCAACGAGCGCCCGCCGCCGGTCCCCGGCGTGCCCGGCGGGCTGGACCGCCTGATCGGGGAACTGCTGGAGAAGGACCCCGACCGCCGCCCGGCCGACGCCGACGAGCTCTACGAGCGCCTCCAGCGGTTCGCCGTGGACCTGCCCATGCTCCCCGGCTTCCTCAGCCCGCCGTCGGCCCCCAGCCCGGTGCGGATGTACGCCCGCATGGTCGGCCGCGTCCTGGCCTGACCCGCCCGGGCGGTGGGTCGAATGAACGGCCGCCCGATGAGCTGTCCGGGGGTGACCCCGGAGACCTGCGCGATCTCCGGGGTCATCTCTCAGTTGGCGCAGTCCTGCCTGTCGAGAGCCATGACCATCTGGTTGATCCGGCTGCCTGACAGCACGAAGATGTAGTCGCCCTTCGGGTTGCGCGGAAGCGGAGCGTAGAAGACTCCGCTCGGGCTGCGGCGCACCTTCGGGTAGGCCTGCTTCATCTGCTTCCTGGTGGAGCCGATTCCGATCCCCCGAGGGGTTCTGGCACTCCGGGGCGCCTCGATGTAGGCCACGGCACGGAGCCTCTTGGAGATGCCCAGGGACGCGCGCGGGGGCGTCCTGAACCTCCAGGTCGAGCAGGTGCCCCTGTTGCTCACACGCCTGATCTTCTCTGTCGCCCGCGCCTTCTCGGCCCCCATCCCGAGCTTGATCCCGCGATAGCCGAACGGCCCGAACTTGCTCTTCGCGGCCGCGGCGGACTCGGCCGCGGTGACGGTGGCCGTGGCCGTGGCCGTGGTCGCCGCCGCGTCGGCGGCGCCGCCGCTCAGGAGCATGCTTGCGGTCAGTGCGGCCGCCAGCAGTGAGCGGCCCGGCATCGGAATCGAGTGCCTCATCATGGTCCCCCTGGTGGTGATCGACGATCTGGTCTCACCCGGTGCGGTGATGTGTGCGCAGACTGTCACGTGATCGTGTTTCTGCAGGTTAATCGGTGGCCGCCCGCGAGATCGGGCACGTGGTCGGTGTGTCGCTCATGCTCCCCATGACCGCGGCCGGACCGTGCACATCCATGCCATGGTGCACGTCGGCAACGTCCGCGCGCTGACCGCGCAGGTCATGTTCGACGAGGCCCTCTCCTCCAGCCGGCCTCCGGTCCATGGACCGCCCCGGCTCGGCCCGCCCGTCCGGCCGGGGCTCCTGCCGGGACCGCGGATCCGCCGGCCGTACGGGGCGGCTCAGCGGCGGGTGACCGGCGCGAGGTGGGCGGTGAACCAGTCGCGGGCGAACTCCGCGACGGTCTCCAGCGCGCCCGGCTCCTCGAACAGGTGGGTGGCGCCGGGGACGATCCGCAGGCTGTTCTCGCAGCGCAGCCGCCGCTGCGCCGCCCGGTTGAGCTCCAGCACCACCTCGTCGTTCCCGCCCACGATCAGCAGGGTCGCGGCCCGTACGGCGGGCAGCCTGGGCCCGGCCAGGTCGGGCCGTCCGCCCCGGGAGACGACCGCCGCGATGTCGGCGTCCGGCTCGGCGGCGCCAGCAGCGCGCGGCGGCCG
>NZ_CDRNDK010000612.1:0-3112 GCF_977012225.1 Planomonospora algeriensis
AGCCATCGACGCCCGGACGCCCGGATCGCCCCGGCGCATCGGGTCGACGGGCAGGGCGCCGCCCGCCGCGACGGCCAGTTCCGGATCGTGCAGGGCGCGCAGGAACGCGCCGAGACCGGCGGCGGCCCGCATCCGCCCGTCGGCGGAGAGCTCCGCCTCGGCCAGCTCCTGGCCGGGGATCAGCTCCGCGCCCCAGAACGGCCACGGATAGGCCTCGGACGGCCGCCCGACCCGGACCGGCACCGGCAGGGCCAGCGGCAGCCGCTCCGCCAGGGCGGGCAGCGTCGCGATCTCCCGCTCGACGCCGGGCAGCGCGACGGCCCGGCGCGGGAACCGGAACGCCCAGCGCTCGCCGACGAGGTGGACGGTGTTGTCCCACCCGGTGGCCAGCAGCCGGACCGGCGCCCCGCGCAGATCGGGGAACTGCCCGCCGACCAGCGCCGCCGCATCGTCCTCCCGGACGTCCTGCTCGGCCGCCCACTCCGGCGCCGCGCCGCCGCCCACGCCGGAGACACCGCCTGCCGTGCCGGGAGCGGCTCCCGGAGCGTCGTTCGTCACGGCCGTCACGCTATCGCGCTTCGCGATCATCCGGCGGCGGCGGAGGCCGGATGCCTCATCCTTCTCCGCGCGAACCGCGTTTCCCGCGTGCGGAATGCGCCCGTCCGGGCTCCGAGCGAATCCACTCGTGAATCGTCAGTTCCCTGCCGGGTCCGTCCGCCGGTTCGTCGTCCGGAAGGTCGAAACGGCCTTTCTTGGCGTCGGCGAGAAAGGCCCGCCAGGCGTCGAAGCCGAAGAGGACGCCCCGCTGCTCGGGATCGCGGATTCTGACACCGCCGGGGACGATGGACACGATCACCCGCACGGCCGCACCGGAAGGCCGGGGCGGGCGCCGAGGACGCACCACACGGTACGGCCCGCATCCGCGTGGTGGCGCACTCCCCAGCGCCCGGCGGACAGCTCGCGGACGATCGCCAGCCCCCGGCCCCGCTCATGGTCGACCGGTACGGCCTCGCGCACCCGGGGCTCCGAAGGTCCGCCGGGGTCGGTGACCTCGACGCGGAGCAGGCCGCCCGTCCGGGTGAGCGTCAGCAGGACGAGGCCCCGCCGACTCGACCCGAGCACCTCGCCGATCGCCCTGTTCGGCTACGAGCTGCGCAGGCACCGGCAGGAGGCGGGGCTCTCGCAGGCAAATCTGGCCAGCCGAGCCGGATACGCCCTGGGCGCGATCTCCATTACGAGGCGATCCGGACCGAGGCGCTTCCGCAGCGGGCGTCGCTGAAGCTGATCAAGGAGATGAGGGACCGGTGGACCAGGAGTTGAACGAGGCCGTCTGGGTGAAGTCGCCGTTCTCCGGCGGCAACGGCGGTGACTGCGTGGAGATCGCCAAGCTCTCCGGCGGCCGGGTCGGCGTCCGCGACAGCAAGGACCCCTCCGGCCCGGCGCTGGTGTTCACGCCGGGGGAGTGGGCTGCCTTCACCCGCTGGCTCCGCACCGACGACACGGTCTGACCCGGCCAGGATGGGCTCTCACGGAGAGACTCACTGGCTGCTCTGATCGGGCCAACTGATGACGGTGTCGACGTTGTCGGAGCCGACCTCCTCACCGAGGAGCCGCCGGGACCCTTTCGGAGATCATCCAGATTCTCGACCGCAACGGAGGATAAGGGGTCTTCGCCGTGGGATCCGCTGCCGTCCTGATGGTCTGGCCCGGGAGTCCACGGGAGTCCACAGGGGCCCCGAGCGGGACCGTACGGAACGCCCGGAGCCTGTGCGTGCCCCGGGCGTGTGCCGGAGACCTCAGAGCACCTCCGCGAACTCCCTCGGCAGCTGGGAGAGCACGTCGTCGAGCTCTCCGGGGGCGGTGGCCAGGCGCAGCGCGGAGAAGACCGAGTGCACGTCCTCCCTGACCTCGGAGACGTCGGCGCCGGAGCGTTCGCTGACCCGCCGGACGAATTCGTCGAGCCCGAAGTCGTCGGGGGTCTCCCGGTCCGAGAGCAGCAGGTCCTGCATCGACTCCGGAAGCTGGGACGCCAGATCGTCGGCCTCCTCGGGGGTCAGGCGTTCGGCCAGCGTCTCCAGCGTGGCCTGGGTCAGGATCTCCGCCTGGTCCTGGGTGAGTCCCGACTCGTTGCACACCACTCTGATGAATTCGCCCTCGTTCATGGTGTTTTCTCCCCTCCTGTTCGGTTCGGAGGCGTGCCCGGTCCCCGCGGCGCCAAACGACGCTTGACCAAGCCATGAACCGGCCGCCGCCCATCCGGCGTCCGGCCCCCGTGTGTCCGACCCCCATGTCCCGGTGTCCGGCGTCCGGGCTCCGCGCGTCCGGCCTCCGCGTCCCGGTGTGTCCGGCCGCTACGGGACGGCGGCGGGCAGGAAGGGGCTCGGGTCGCCGGTGTAGGAGACGTACAGGCGGTCGCGGGCCCGGGTGCAGGCGACGAAGAGCAGGCTGCGCTCCCGCTGCAGGTCCAGCGCGCGGGTGACCGGGTCCTCGTCCTCGGCGGTCAGCACGGACGGGTGCGGGACCAGCTCCGCCGAGGCGCCGATGACCGCGACGCAGCGGAACTCCAGGCCCTTGGCCTTGTGCGTCAGGCCGACCTGCACGCTGTCGCGCTCGCCGCCGCCGCCCAGGAACGCCGTGGGCACGCCCGCGGCGGTCAGCGTCTCCCGCGCCGCCCTGGCCATGCCGAAGAACCGGGTGATCACCGCGATCGCGGAGGGCTCCACGCCGGCGTCCAGCCAGACGCGGACCTGGCCGGCGAGCGCGGCCATCTCGGTGGCGGCGTCGGCGGCCCGCACCACCGTCGGCCGCTCCCCCCGGACGGGGGAGCGGTAGCCCTCCAGATCGTCGTCGGCCCCGTCCAGACCCGCCGCGGACGCGCCGCCCAGGATCGGCACGGCCCAGTCGAGGATCTCCTGCGTGGTCCGGTAGCTGATCCGCACCCGGTGGCTGCGCCCCCGCACCTCGATGCCCAGCGACGAGAGCGAGACCCGGTGGTCGTGGATCCGCTGGTGCGGGTCGCCGGTCAGGAACAGGTCGTCGGGGCCGGGCGCGACCGCCGCGCGCAGCAGCCGCCACTGCACCGGGTGCAGGTCCTGCGCCTCATCCACCACGA
>NZ_CDRNDK010000613.1:0-3099 GCF_977012225.1 Planomonospora algeriensis
CCCCGTCCCCCTCGTGCCCTCCATCCTCCCGCTCGGTACGGCGGGCGCCGGCGGGCGGCGCGCTCACCGGCCCGCCTCCGGCCCCTCGACGGCCCGCGAGGCCGCCCGCTCGACGTAGGTCCTGGCGTGCTCCAGCTCGGCGGTCAGGCTCTCCACGGTGACGGCCATGTTCCGCACGGCCTGCGCGCGGAAGGAGTCGATCATGTCCATGGTGGCGTAGACGTCGTCGAACGCCCGGCGCAGCGTGTCCATGTCCACGGTGGTGGCGGCTGCCTGGTTCTGGATCGCGCCGGCCTGGGTGCGGAGCATCTCGCCGGTGGCCAGGATCAGGTCGCCGGTCATGGTGTTGAGCGCGGTGATCTGGTCCAGCACCAGCTTCTGGTTCGCCAGCGCCTGGGCCACGATCACCGCGGTGCGCAGCGCGGCGACCGTCGTGGTGGTCGCCCGGTCCACGCCCTTGATCAGCTCCCGGTTGTTCTTGCGGACCAGGTCCAGGGCCAGGTAGCCCTGCACGGAGACGGCCAGCTGGGTGAGGATGTCCTGGTGCTTCTGCCGTACCGAGAACAACGCGTCCGAGCGGAGCGCGGTAGCCCGCTCCGGGTCGGTCGCCTCCAGGTGCGGCAGGTGCTCCTCCAGCGCGGCGTCGAGCGCGGCGGCCAGCACCGCGTACTCCTGCAGCCGGGTCATCGCCTCCCACAGGTTCGCCTTCTCGCCCTCGATCGCGGCGTTGTCCTTGAGTAGCTCGTCCTGCCCGGACTTCAGCGCCCGGACGATGTCGTCGAGGTGCTTCTGCGCGGAGGCGTACCTGGCGAAGTAGTCGCGGAGCCGGTCTCCGAACGGGATCAGCCCCAGCAGCCTGCGCGGCCCGCTCGCCGCCTGCTTCGGGTCGAGGTCCACCACGGTACGGCGCAGCTCCACCAGCCGCCCCGCCACCCGCGCCTGGGCGTCGGAGCCCTCGCCCTTCGCCGCCGACAGCGCCGCCACCGGCCGGTTGAGCATGCGGCCGGCCACCTGCGAGGCGGAGCGGATCTCGCCGTCGCCCATCGAGGCGATGTCGTTCACCCGGCGGGTGAAGTCCGGCACCCGGGGGTCCATCGCGGCCAGTTCCGCCGCGAAGTCCCGGGCCTTGGCGGTCAGCTCGGCCCGGCGCTCCTCGGGCAGCGGCAGCATGGTCGCGGCCTGCTGCGCCGGGACCGCGGCCACCGGGGCGGGCGGGGTCAGCGTCAGGCCGCCCCCCGCCGCAGCCGCGGTGTCCCCGGCGGTCCCGATGGTCCCGGTGTCTCCGGTGCTTCCCATACTCTCCGTCACGGTCAGGACCCTCCCTCGGTCCGCGGTGCGGCGCCGTCGGCGTAGAGCCGCTCGATGCCGGTGATGAGCCGGTCCAGGTGCTCGTAGACGGGCGGTTCGACCACGTCCACCAGGTTCCGCGCGACCGGTGCCCGGTGCTGGGCGGCCAGGTCGTCGAAGGCCCTGGGATCGGCGGTACGGAATCCGTGCCGCGCCGCGAGCCCGCGCAGCTCCGGATCCTCGGTCAGCAGCCGGCCGACCCGTTCCCCGTGCTCACCGAGCGGCACCAGCGTGTGCTTGCTGAGCACGGTCGGCGCCGGGTACAGCAGCCGCATGTCGGAGGTGATCGACCCGTCGCCGGAGAACAGCCGGGACAGGTACTGCGCCTCGTAGATCACCACCATCGGCGTCTTGCCGGACCCCATGACCAGGTAGTCCTGGAACGGCGCCTCGCTGGAGGCCTGCGAGTAGCCCTGGTCGAGGAAGACCGGCGCCAGCTTCTCCGCCAGCCCGGGCACCTGCGCGGCGGAGCTGACCACGTCTCGCCGTTGGCGACGTAGCTGGTCATCGCCAGGTACATGGCGGCGGAGTTGGAGGTCCGCACGTCGGTGGTGGTCAGCAGCACCCGCTTGCGCGCGGGGTAGGAGGTGTTGCCGGGCAGCCGGTCCCAGCGGGTGCCCTCGGCGACCAGGTCGAGGTAGGCGGCGATGTCGAGGATCTGATGGTCCTGGCCGGAGTCGCGCACCAGTCCGGCGCCGGCCAGGACGCGGACGATCGGCTCGAAGGTGGCCACCGCCATGGGCGAGTGGAAGGGGGAGTAGACCCGGGCGGCCTTCCGGTCCTTCCTGATCTTCTCCGCCGCGGGGAGGCTGGAGGGGAACGCGAAGGCGTAGCCGTCCAGGTCGAACTCGGTGGCGATCTGCCGGGACCCGGCGGTCTCCACCTCCACCCGCAGCCCGTGCTTCTCGAACGCCGCGCGCACCCGGGGGTCGTTGAAGAACGGCTCTTTCTCCGAGCCGATGACCCCCCGCACCACGACGGGCCCGTCACCGCCGTTGCCGAGGTAGACGGCCACCGCGACCACGGCGGCGAGCAGCAGCGCCAGGGCGATGCCGAGCAACCGCTTCATCGCACCTCATTTCATGAAAAACACTTTTGATGGGGATTATCTGCGGCGAGTAAAAGGGGTGCGCGGGGGATATGGGGATGGTCGGCAGAATTAAGTGCCTGTTCATTTGCCCGTCATTCGAAAGGGTGGGGACGATGCGGTTGCGGAAGCGGCTCGGCAGGATGGACCGGCGGTTGTTCGCCGCCGTGGCGGGCGCGCGGCTCCCCGGCCTCGAACGCGTGGTGCCCGCCCTGTCGCGGGCGGCGGACAACTCCCTGCTCTGGGCCGGCATCGCCGGAGCGCTGGCGGTCAGCGGGCGGCGGCCGCTGCGCCGGGCGGCGACCCGGGGCCTGCTCGCGGTCAGCCTGGCCAGCCCGCTGGTCAACCTGGTGGGCAAGCAGGCCTTCCGCCGGAACCGGCCGTCCCCGGACGGGCTCCCGCTCGCACGGCTGGCCAGGAGGCCCTTGTCCGCCTCGTTCCCTTCCGGCCACTCGGCCTCGGCCGCCGCGTTCGCGGCCGCCGTGGCCATGGAGGCGCCCCGGGCCGTCGCCGTCCCGGTCGGGCTGCTGGCCGCCGGGGTCTGCTTCTCCCGGGTCTACACCGGCGTGCACTATCCGGGGGACGTGCTGGCCGGGGCGGCGGTCGGGGTGGCGGCGGGGGTGCTCACCCTGCGGCTCTGGCCTGAGGCGGCCGAGGCGGGACGG
>NZ_CDRNDK010000614.1:0-3078 GCF_977012225.1 Planomonospora algeriensis
GGCGGCAAGGGCCACATCAAGGTCACCTACGTCATCACCAAGTGGGGCAAGGGCGCAGGGCCACGACCGCTCCCCGCGCTGTCCCGCACGGCATCAGGCCCGACCCCGCACCCGGACCGGCGGCACCGCGCAGACGCCGTCGAGGCCGCCACCCGCACAACCGGGTGGCGCCTCGACGCGTTCCCGGCCTCAGCCGGCGAGCGAGAGCGGGGCGGGCTGCGGAGGCGGTCCGGCGAGGACCCAGCGGCCGCGGCCGGCGCGCTTGGCCTCGTACATGGCGGCGTCCGCCTTGCGGACCAGGTCGCCGGGGGTGGTGGTCTCGTCGACCACGGCGATACCGATGCTCGTCCCCACGTGCAGCTCGTGGCCGTCGTAGCCGATCGGCGCGGCGATGGCCTCCAGGACCCGCTCGGCCAGGGGGATCACGTCGGTGTGCACCGAGGCCTGCGGGCACAGCAACGCGAACTCGTCGCCGCCGAGCCGTACCACCAGGTCGTCCTCGCGTACGGCGGCGCGCAGCCGCCGGGCGACCTCCACCAGCAGGGCGTCGCCGGCGTCGTGGCCGTAGGTGTCGTTGACCGCCTTGAACCCGTCCAGGTCGAGGTAGAGCAGCACGTCCCCGGTGGAGCAGGCGTCCAGGCGGCCGGTGATCGTGCGCCGGTTGGCCAGGCCGGTCAGCGGGTCGTAGGAGGCCTGGTAGGCCAGGAGCCGCTCGGCGCGCTCCTGCTCGCGCACCGCCCCGGCGAAGCGGGCCAGGATGAAGGCGCTGGCGGCGACGGTGGCGCTCAGCAGCGCGATGCGCTGGGCCTGCGGGCCGGATCCCTGGACGACGGCGACCGTGGGGGCGGTCAGCAGCGCCAGGCCGAGGAAGACGAGGCGGGCCGGGTGCAGCGTGCGGGTCCGCGGGTTGGCGCGGGTCAGTTCGGCGCGGCCGGGGTGCAGGGCGGTGATCACCATCAGCGCGTTGCCGAACAGCACCACCCCGCCGAGCGAGGCCAGGCTCTCCACGCCCAGATGCGGCAGGACCGCGTAGCCCAGGTCGGTGAGCAGCCGCAGGCAGGCCGCGGTGACCAGCAGCCAGGTCGGGGCGCTCCGCGTACCGGGGGACAGCACCAGCAGCAGCACCGCCGCCGCGATCAGCACGTCGCCCAGCATGTAGCCGGTGTCCAGGATGGTGCCCACGGTGTGGTGGCCGCCGCTCTCCTCCAGCGAGGGGGCGACCATGAGCCACCACATGCCGATCGATACCGCGGTGGTGAGGGTGAGCATGTCGAGCAGCGGTTCGCGCAGCTGCCCGCGGGCCCGGCTCCGGGCCATCATCATGATCCCGGTGCCGATCGCGAGGTATCCGGCGAGCCACGGGGCGTCCATCCAGCCGGTCGGGTCGGACTCCGGGAAGAGCCGGAACGCGATCGTCGACACCAGGTCGCCGACCAGCCAGAACGTCTGTGCGACGGCGACCAGCAGCCACGGCCATCGTTCACCGGGTCCGGCCCGGCGCAGCGCGGCCCACCAGGCGGCGGCGCACACGGCCGTGTAACCGGTGAAGTAGATGACGTCGCCGGTCGCGGCTTCCGCCGTCACCGCGGCGGCGATGGAGACGAGCGCCGCCGCCGCCGGCAGCGGCCATCGGGCACGGAGAGAGGCCATACAGAGATGATCGGCCGATCACCCGGGATCCTGAGTCCGCACCCGGGAAAAGCCCGCGGGCGGACGGCACCGCCGGCGAACCGCTCCCCGGGCGTGACCGGAGTGGACCACTCCCCGGCATGACCAGGGTGAACCGCTCCCCGGGCGTGACCGGTGAAAGGGTCAACAGTCCGGTCCGCGTGCCGAAGCTACGGAAGAGCCTCGCGGGGTGTCTTCGGCATGGCCGGACACGGAAGCCGCAGGCCGAGACCATTCACGGAAGATCGCGATCATGCCGACCGCTCCTGCGGGCGTCCGGAGAGCGCGGCGGTTGAGGAAAGAAGGCAGTGGAGATGGGGGACCCGTTCCTGGCCCTGCTCTTCATGCTGTCGGCGGTGGTGGCCTCCGCCGTGGCGGTGGTCGGCTGGCGGCGGAGGCGCGTGACGCCCGCGGTGGGCACCCTGGCGGTCGTCGCGGCGGGCATCGCCGTCTGGTCGGCGAGCGACTGGCTCGCCTTCCTGACCGACGACCCCGGCGTGCTGGTGTGGTTGGGCGCCGCCGGTTTCATGGCGGTGGGCGCCGTCATGGCCGGTTTCTACTGCCTGTCGCTGGCCGTGGTCGACCGCACCTGGCGGCTGTCGCGCCGTACGGCCTTATGGCTGTCCGCCGAACCGGCGCTCGTCCTCGTCGTCTTCCTGGTGGCCCCCTGGCGCCGATGGTTCATCGCGTTCGCGGCCCCCGCCGCCGACGGCGCCCTCCGGCTGGACTTCGGCCTGCTGTTCTGGGCGCACGTCGCCTACAGCTACGCCCTGCTCGCCATCTGCGTGGCACGGCTGGTGCGCGCGTGGATCCGCGGCCCGCGCGCCCAGCGGCGGCTGTACGGGGTCACCCTGCTGGCCGCCACGCCCTCCACCGCGGTCAACATCGCCAGCCTGCTGGGCCTGGCCGGAGGACTGGACCTGACCCCGGTCGGGTTCTGCGTCACCGCGGTCCTGTCCTACTGGTCGCTGGTGCACCTGTCCCTGCACGAGCTGGTGCCGGTGGAGCGCACGCACGTGCTGGACCGGATCAGCGACCTGGTCATGACGATCGACCCCTCCGGCCGCATCCTCGACTTCAACCCGGCCGCCGACCGCATGCTCCGGCAGCTGGCTCCCGGCACGCCCGAGCGGATCACCGGGCTGCCGGTCCTCAGCGTCCTGGCCGACGTGCCGCTCACCGAAACGGACAGCGCGCCGGCCCCCTCCGCGGCGGACTCCGGTGACCTGCAGATCATGACCGTGACGGAACGCAAGGACGTCCTGCCGGCGAAGCTGTTCCCCCGGGGTCTGGACGCGCCTCTCGACCTGACCGACCTGATGGAGGCCGACTACACCGTGGTGGATGCGGGGGGTCGGCGGGTGGATTTGAACGTGCGGGTCAGTGCGTTGCTGGATGCGCGGGGGGAGC
>NZ_CDRNDK010000615.1:0-3068 GCF_977012225.1 Planomonospora algeriensis
GGATCCCGTCGGCGGCCAGCTCCGCGGCCGCGGCGGCGTCGAGCACGGGCATGCCCCCCGGGCGGGCGGTGAAGTCACCGGGCGGCGGCTCCGGCACCTCGGCCGAGACGGGACCTCCCTCGGAGGTCCAGGCGCGCAGTCCCCCGTCGAGGACCCGGACGTCGGGGTGGCCGAAGTAGCGCAGCGTCCACCAGGCGCGGGCGGCGGCCATGGAGCCGGCGTCGTCGTAGACCACCACGGGCCGGGAGCCGGAGACGCCGAGGCGGCGCATCGCGGCCTGGAACCGGCCGGCCTCCGGCAGGGGGTGGCGTCCCTCCGGGCCCGCGGGGGCGGCGAGGTCGGCGTCGAGGTCGCAGAAGACCGCGCCGGGGACGTGCCCCCGCCGGTAGGACTCGATGCCGGGCGGGCCGCCGAGCGCCCAGCGCACGTCCAGGACGGACGCCGCGGGCAGCGCGGCCAGGTCGCCGGGAGTGATCAGCGGGCTCACCGGGTGCTCACCTCCAGGAGCGGGACGTACTGTTCGGCGGGGGTCAGGGAGCCGTGGTAACCGGTGAACGACGACTCCAGCGGCTCGGCGACCGAGGCGGTGACGACGGTCCCGGCCCACGGCACGGCGACCACGTCGCCGATCCTGGGCAGCCACTCCGGGCGGACGCGGGGACCGAACCAGCCGGACTCGACCGCCTCCTCCCGCGAGGCCACCCAGGCCGCCTCCCCCAGGACGCCGCGCCAGGACTCCAGCACGGCTCCGGCGGCGCCCGGCTCGGCGTAGACGTGGCGGGCCCTGGCCTCGCCGCCCAGCAGGGCGACGCCCTCGCGCAGGGCGGGGACGGCGTCGGCGTCGATCCGGTCGGTCGCGTTGACCATGCCATGGTCGGCGGTGACGTACATCACCGATCCGGGCGGGAGGGTCTCGGCCAGGCGCTCGGCCATCCGGTCGACCCGGGCGAGCTGGTCGAGCCACTCGGGCGAGCCCCAACCACGCATGTGGCCGGCGGCGTCCAGGTCGCCGTAGTAGACGGTGACGTGCGCGCGGGGTTCGGCCAGAGCCCGGCGGACCCCCTCGATCCGGTCGTCGACCGCGTCGGCGCCCACGAAGCGGACGCCCCGGTAGACGGCCTGGTTGAAGCCGGTGCCCTCGAACTGGGCCGGAGCCACGTAGCTGGTGCTGATCCCGGCCGCCGCCGCGCGCTCGAACACGGTCGCGGTGGGCTGCCACTCCTCGGGTGCGATCAGTGGCCCGAACGCGGTCCAGCGCAGGCAGTTGAACAGGTAGCCCGCCCCGGGAACGGCCAGCTGGTAGCCCAGCATGCCGTGCTCGCCCGGCGGCAGGCCGGTGCCGAGCGTGCCCAGGCTGGTCGCCGTGGTGGCGGGGAAGCCCGCGGTCAGCGTCCGGCCCGTCCGCGACGACAGGAAGGGCGCCGCCTCTGGATGGGCCCGCAGCAGCTCCGCGCCCAGGCCGTCCACGAGGAAGAGCAGCACCCGGTCGGCGGGGGCGAGCCCCAGCGGGTTGGCGCCGTCCATTCCCAGCACCGCCAGGAGCGAGGAGGACAGGTCGGCCAGCGACGCCTCGCCGTACGCGGGGACGAGGGGGCTCACGAGGCGGCGGCGCGGGCGGTGGCCTCCGACAGCGCCTTGGCGAAGGCCAGCACGTGGGTGACGGCCTCGGGGCCGTCGGCGGCCTCGCTCACCCGCAGGGAGAGGTCGTCGGCCGTGACCGCGCCGGTGTAGCCGTGGTCGGCCTCGCAGTTCTCGTCGCCGCAGGCGGCCGGCTCCAGGTCGATGTGGGAGATCGCCCCCCAGCCGATGGTGAGCGTGACCTCGGTGGGCGGCACGCCCGGGACGTAGGAGGCGGGGTCGGGGACCACGCGGGTGACGGCCACGGACTGGATCCGGCGCAGGAGCACGGCCTCGGTGGTCGTGGAGGCGTGGGACGCCGAGACTCCTTCCACCGCCGGGTGCTCGTCGGTGTGGCAGACCAGCAGACGGGTGGGGGAGAGCACCAGGACGGTGACGTGCCGGCGCACCTCCATGGCGGGGTCGAAGGTGGCCTCGTGGTGCACCACGTAGGCGTCCACCTGCTCCTTGCCCAGGGCGGATTCGACGGCGTCGGCCACCAGGTCGGGGTAGTAGCCACTGCGGTCGATGGCCTCGCGCAGGCCCGCGGTCGAGAGTCGGGTTTCCCTCATGGGTCCATCCTGCCCTGTCCCGGGCGTCTGTTTCACCCCGAGCGCCGCGGCGCCCCTCAGGTGATCCTCAGCTGAGACGCCGCGGCCCGCCGTCGGGGCGCGGCCCGCCGGGATGGCGCAGTACGGCGCGGGCCCCCAGCACGACGACCTCCGACTCCCCCACCAGCACCGGGTCGAGGTCGAGCCCGGCCACCTCGGGCAGGTCGTCGGCCAGCCGGCCGACCCGGACCAGCAGATCCTCCAGCGCCTCGACGGCCACCGGCGGGTAGCCGTACTCGCCGAAGAGCAGCGGCGCCGCGCGCGCGACTCGACCAGCTCGGCCGCGTCCTCGCGCGTCAGCGGGGCCAGCCGGTAGGCCTCGTCCCGCAGCAGCCGGGCCGTCACCTCGCCCAGCCCGAAGGAGACGACGGCGCCGAACCCGGGGTCCTCCACGACGCTCACCACGGTCGGCACCGCCGGCTGCGGGACCATGCGCTGCACGGCGAGGACGGCGTCGGGACCGAGCTGGCGGAGCAGGTCGGCGAAGGCGTCGCGCACCCCGTCCGGGCCGGCCAGGCCGAGCCGGACCGTTCCCGCCCGCTTGGCCGCCTCCGGGTCGGCGGCCTTGAGCACCACCGGCCAGCCCAGCCGCTCGGCCGCGTCCACGGCCGCCTCCGGCGAGGCGACCACCTCGGCGGGCCAGACCGTCAGCCCGTAGTGCGCCAGCAGCTCCGCCACCTCCGCCTCGGCGGGAACCCGCTCGCCGGCCTCCCCGGCCTCGCCGCCCTCCCCGGCGGCCACGGCCGCCTCCGCGGTCCCCGCCGTCCCCAACGCCTCCGCCGTCTCCGCCGTCTCCGCCGTCTCCGCGGTCGGAGCACCTCCCGGCGGGGCCCCGCCGGA
>NZ_CDRNDK010000616.1:0-3064 GCF_977012225.1 Planomonospora algeriensis
CCACGCCCACCCCCCACCCCGACGGTGACCCCGACGGTGACCCCGACGGTGACACCGCCGCCCGCGGGCGACCGGCTCCTGGTCGGCTACCTGCACGCCTCCTTCGCCAACGGCTCCGGCTACGTCCGGATGGCCGACGTGCCGGACGAATGGGACATCATCAACCTCTCCTTCGGCGAACCGACCTCGGTGACCTCCGGCGACATCCGCTTCACCCGCTGCCCGGCCGCCGAGTGCCCGAACGTCGAGTCCGAGGCCGAATTCACCGCCGCGATCAGGGCCAGGCAGGCCGCCGGGAAGAAGGTGCTCATCTCCATCGGCGGTCAGAACGGCCAGGTCCAGCTCACCACCGCCGCCGCCCGCGACGCGTTCGTGCGCTCGGTGAGCGCGATCATCGACAGGTACGGCCTCGACGGGCTGGACATCGACTTCGAGGGCCACTCCCTCTACCTCGACGCCGGCGACACCTCGCTGCGGGCCCCGACCACCCCGGTGATCGTCAACCTGATCGCCGCGCTGAAGGCGCTCAAGGCGAAGTACGGCGCGAAGTTCGTGCTGACCATGGCCCCGGAGACGTTCTTCGTCCAGCTCGGCCACCAGTTCTACGGCCCCGGCGCGAACGGCTCCGCCGACCGGCGGGCCGGGTCCTACCTGCCCGTCGTCCACGCGATGCGCGACGACCTGACCCTCCTGCACGTCCAGGACTACAACTCCGGCCCGATCATGGGCCTGGACGGGCAGTACCACACCATGGGCACGCACGACTTCCACGTGGCCATGACGGACATGCTGCTCGCGGGCTTCCCCATCGCGGGGAACCCGGCCAACGTCTTCCCCGCCCTGCGCCAGGACCAGGTCGCCATCGGCCTGCCCGCCGCGCCCTGGGCCGGGAACGGCTTCACCACGGTGGCCGAGGTGCACAAAGCCCTCGACTGCCTGACGAAGGGGGCGAACTGCGGGCCGTACCGGCCGAAGGCGACCTACCCGCACCTGCGCGGCCTGATGACCTGGTCGATCAACTGGGACCGGTACAACGGCCACGAGTTCTCCCGCAGCCACCGGGCCTACCTCGACCGGCTCGGCTGACGATCCCCTCGCCGCCGGGGAAGACGGATCCCCGGCGGCGAGGCCTCCGCCCGCACCGTCCGCCGACTTCCGTCCCCCGGTCACATGAAGTCACGACATCGCGGGTAGTAGGGCCGCATGCCGGACGGAACACGCAGTGGCCAGACGCCGAACCTGATCCTCGCCACGGCCGCCTTCGCGGTCACCTTCTGGGCGTGGAACCTGATCGGGCCCCTGGCCAGGACCTACAGCGGGCAGCTCGGCCTGTCGCCGACCCAGACCTCCATGCTGGTCGCGATCCCCGTCCTGGTCGGCTCACTCGGCCGCATCCCCGTGGGCATGCTCGCCGACCGCCTCGGCGGCCGCCTGATGTTCGCCGTCATCTGCTTCGTCTCGATCATCCCGGTGCTCGGCGTCGGCTGGTCCGGCTCGTACGGCACGCTGCTGCTCTGGGGCTTCCTGCTCGGTGTCGCCGGCACCTCCTTCGCGGTGGGCGTCCCCTTCGTCAACGCCTGGTACGAACCGGCCCGCAGAGGCTTCGCCACCGGCGTCTTCGGGGCCGGGATGGGCGGCACCGCGCTGTCGGCCTTCCTCACCCCGCGCCTGGTCGAGGCGCTCGGCCGGACCCAGACCCACCTGCTGATGGCCGCGGCCCTCGCGGTCACCGGCGTCGTGATGCTGCTCCTCAGCAGGAACTCACCCGACTGGAAGCCGTCCACCGAGCCCGCGCTGCCCCGCATGCGCGACGCGATGAGGATCAAGGCGACCTGGCAGTGCGCGTTCCTGTACGCCGTCGCCTTCGGCGGGTTCGTCGCGTTCTCCACCTACCTGCCCACCCTGCTGCAGAGCGTGTACGCGTTCGCGCAGACCGACGCCGGGCTCCGCGCCGCCGGGTTCTCCATCGCCGCGGTGCTCGCCCGGCCGGTCGGCGGGATCCTGTCCGACCGGATCGGCCCCGTCAGGGTGCTGACCGCCTCCTTCGCGGGCACCGTGGTGATGGCGCTCGTCCTGGTGCTGGAACCGCCCCCGGAGATCCCCGCCGGGCTCACCTTCGTGGTGATGGCGTTCTTCCTCGGCCTCGGCACCGGCGGCGTGTTCGCCCTGGTCGCCAAGCTGGTCGAACCCTCGCGGGTGGGCACCGTGACCGGCCTGGTGGGCGCCGCCGGAGGACTCGGCGGCTACTTCCCGCCGCTGGTCATGGGCGTGGTCTACTCCGCCTTCGGCGCCTACGCGGTCGGCTACGTCCTGCTCGCCGCGACCGCGCTGGCCGCGCTGGTCTACACCCGCCGGGCGTTCCCCGCCGCCGCCCGGCCCGGCGTGCGGACCTGACCGCGCAGGACGCGCGAGCCCGGCCGACAGGTCTCGTTTCCCCGTCCGGGTGGTTGTCCACTCCCCGGATCAGGCAGGCTAGGGGCCGCCATGGACAACGCAATTCTCACGGGGATCGTCCTCGTCACAGGTGTCGTGCTCGCCGTCGTCGCGCAGTGGAGGGGCTGGCGCCCGTCGCTGCCCGTCGTGCTGGCCGTCGGGGTCGGCTTCAGACTGCTCATCATGGCCGTCGCGGCCATGAGCGAGTGGCAGCCGGTCGACTTCGTCAACAGCTTCAAACCCGCCGGTGAGGCGGTCCTGAACGGGCAGGACCCGGTCCTGGGCAGCAAGGGCGGCTGGCACTTCCTGCCGACCATCCCGTACGTGTACGGCCTGCTGCTCTGGCTGGGCATCCCGTGGGAGTGGGGCGGCCGCCTGGTCACCGTGGTGGCCGACATCATCCTGATCCCGCTGGTCGGCAGGCTCGCCGGCGGGTCCGCCGCCTCGCTGCGCGCCTTCCAGTACGCCTGCAACCCCCTGGCCATCCTGGTGGCCTCCGTGCACGGCCAGGTCGAGCCGGTCGCGCTGGTCTTCGGCGTCGCCGCCTTCGTCGTGGCCCGCGGCCCGGGCGACCCGACCGGCCGGGACTGCGCCACGACCCCGTCACCTACGTCCGGCAGGCCGCGCCGCC
>NZ_CDRNDK010000617.1:0-3064 GCF_977012225.1 Planomonospora algeriensis
TGCTGTCCTGCGCGGCCCTGTGGTGAGCCCGGCCGGACATCCGGGTGGGACGGGGACGGAGCGGCGCCCCCGTCGGCGGCCCCGGGCCGTCACCTCGGACGAGGGCCTGCGGACGGCGTCTCCGGACGGTGCTCTCAAGCGGCGGCTTCGGCCTGTGACGGGGCGGGCCGCCGTACCGGTCGGCGCCTGAACAGCACGGCGGAGACCGCCGCCAGCAGCACCGCGCCGACCAGGCCGGTGATCCCGGCGACGGTGAGGTCCGGCGGGGCGGCGGCGTCGCCCAGGAGCAGTGGGACGGCCGCCGTGGCGTTGAGCGCGCCGTGGCCGACGGCCGCGGGCCAGACGCTGCCCGAGTACAGCCGGAGCCAGCCGAGCAGGGCTCCGTACGGCACGCAGAAGACCACGAAGAAGGGCGCCGCCCAGGCGCCGAGCGCCGGGTAGTTGTAGCCGAGCAGGGTGAGCGGGGCGTGCCAGGCCCCCCAGATCACCCCGGACAGCAGCAGCGCCCGCGCGGTGCCCAGCGGCATCAGCCGGGGCAGCAGCCAGCCGCGCCAGCCCCACTCCTCGCCGAGCGCCGCGACCGTGTTGGTCAGCGGCCCGACCAGCACCGCCACCGCCAGCTGGGCGGCGACCAGGAGGTGGGGGTCGGCTGCGGGGGCCTGGCCCGGGGCGGCTCGGCGACGGTGCGGCGGAACAGGCTGAGCCCGTCCAGGTCGAGGGCGAGCAGCCCGAGGGCGGCGCTGACCGCGACCGACGCGGCGACCAGCAGCGGGGTGCCGAGCCAGGCCAGCGCGACGAACGCGACCGTGCGGCCCCGGCGCTCGCCGAGGGTCAGGCCGGTGCTCGCGGCCCACCCGCGCCAGGGGGTCCGGGGCGCTCCGCTCCGCCTGCCGTACAGGCGGACGGCCAGGACGCCGAGGGCGGGCGTGAACATCATCGCCAGGCTGATCGCCAGGGCGGGCGGGGAGCCGAGCGCGACGTCCCCGAGCCAGAGGGGTGAGGCGATCAGCCAGGACAGGCCGAACGCGACGGACAGGAACACCCACAGGTCGGTGGGGCGGCGGGGCATGTCGTCACCTTTCACAGGCGGGACCGGCCCGCCCGCGGATGGAGGAGGCGGGCCGGAGGGGAACGGGGTGAAGGCTCTGCGCCGACGTGCGGATCGGCCGGGCGGTAGGGCTCGTGGCGGCGGGGTCCGGTCATGGGCGGAGTGCGTCGCTCTGGGCGGCGTAGGCGTTGAGGAGGGCGGCGCCGCGCTCGGCGTCGTCGGCGGAGACGGCGAACTCGCCGCCCGTGGTGCGGCGGACGACCAGGTGCTCGCCGCCGCGGAGCATGAGCGTGATCCGGCCGGTGCCGGGCAGGCCCCGCAGACCCCAGCCCCCGACCTGGGCGGGAACGGCCCGCTCCGCCCGGGCCGACTCGATCGCGGCCGCGGGCACCCGGTAGGCGGGCCGGGCCAGCGGCCCGAAGCCGATCCGCAGGCCGCCCGCGTCGACCCTGACCTGCACCGTGGCGGTGGCCAGCCCGAGCAGCCCGGTGAGGGCGACGGCGGCGACGGGGGTCCAGGCGGCGGAGCCGTCCAGCATCCCCGCGGCGGTCAGCACGGCCGCTCCCGCCGAGCCGGCCAGCGCCACCGCCGAGAGGGCGAGCAGCCAGGGGTTGGAGGTGCGGCTCACCCAGACCGCGCGCCGTCCGGGACGGAGCCGGAGACTCGGCGCCTCCTCCGGCCGGTCCGGGGCGCGGTCGGGCTCCCCCCGGCCGAGCCATCCCGCGAACACGCCCACCGCGACGGCGGCGCCCAGGACGGCGAGGACCGCCCAGCCGGGCAGCAGGGCCCGCCGCCAGTCGCCCGCGTCGAGGTTGGCCAGGAGCGTGGAGCCCTGGACGCCCAGCGCGAACACGGCCCAGCCGAACAGGAAGCCCCACCAGTGCGCGCGCGTCGCCCGCCCGCGCAGGGCCGTGCCGTGCAGCGCGGCGCCGAGCAGGAACACCCAGGCCACCCCCCACAGGGCCAGACCGGTGGCGATGTCGCCGGCCAGGGGCATGCTCCGGTCGGGAACGGAACCGCCGCTCCAGTGGACCGCCACCGGCTCGGGCAGGCGGTCGCGGAGCGCGAGCGGCACGGCGACCAGGGCCGCGGTGACGAGTGCGCCCCAGAGTGCGGCGACGGTGACGGCGAATCCCCGGGAGGAGGCGCGGCCGCCCGGCGGGGCGGTGGCGGACGGCCGTCGGGCGGAGTCGGTCATGACAGCTCCCTGATGATGTGGATGACTTCTTCGGGGCCGTAGCCGTACCGGTCGGCCTCGGCGAGCAGTTCGCGCACGGCCTCCGCCAGCGCCCCGCGGGCGTCGGGACGGCTCAGCACGCTGACGCCCCGGCCGCGGCGGAACTCCAGCAGGCCTTCATCCCGCAGCTCGCGCAGGGCGCGCAGGACGGTGTTGGCGTTGATGCCGAGCGCGTCCGCCAGGTCGCGGGCCGGCGGCAGGCGGTCACCGGGGGTGTAGGACCCGTCGGCGATGGCACGGCGGATCGTCCCGGCGACCTGCTCATGCAGCGGCCGGGGGTCGTTCAGATCCAAAGCGAGTAGCATGGTGCTATCGACACTAGCACCAACTATGCGATGAAGCTATTTGAAATAGCACCATTCGAGGTTTACCGATTGGTAGGACGACCCCTCGTTTATGCGTACGGCCCCGGCAGGACTAGCATCGGCCTACGTGACCACTGTGCGGCTGAACTCAAGTGACAACGTCGTCTCTTTCGATACCGAAGCGCTGGTCGTCGGAGTCCACACCGGCCCGGACGGCCTGCGCGCCGCTCCCGGAGCCGAAGGGCTCGACGAGGCGCTCGGCGGCAGGCTCGCCGCCACCCTCGGCGCCATGGGCGTCAAGGGCAAGCCCGGTGAGATCGCCAAGGTTCCGACCTTCGGCGCGCTGACCGCCCCGCTCCTCGTCGCCGTCGGCCTCGGCGACGCCCCCGAGGGGACTACCGACCCGAGTCCTGCGCCGCGCCGCGGGCACCGCGACCCGCGCCCTGGCCGGGACCGGCCGCGTCGCCCTCGCCC
>NZ_CDRNDK010000618.1:0-3059 GCF_977012225.1 Planomonospora algeriensis
CGGGGCGGCGCGGACCGGGGGCGGCGCGGACCGGGGCGGCGCGGACCGGGGCGGCGCGGACCGGGAGAAGGACTTACCTGTGGGTGCGCGGCATCGCCTAGTCTGGGGGCGACCGGCGCGGCGATCCCATGGAGGGACGATGTTCCAGATTTACGGTGTCCTGGACCTGATCTTCCTGATCCTGGGCATCGGGGCCTTCATCCTCTCGGCCTGGGCCCTCGTCCATGCGATCAAGACCCCGGCGCGGGCCTTCGCGGTCACCGGCAAGCAGACCAAGCAGCTGTGGACGATCATCCTGAGTCTCGCCGCGCTGTTCTCCTTCGCCTCCGCCGTGGGATACCTCCCGGGCATCGGCTTCCTCACCATCGTGTCCGTCATCGCGGCGGGCATCTACCTCGCCGACGTGCGGCCCGCCGTACGGGAGATCGGCAAGGGCGGCAGCTCGGGCCCCTACGGCCCTGGTAGAACCCCCGAGGACGCCTGGCAGGATCCCGCGGGCGCCCCGCCGCGTACTGCGCCCCGCCCCGCCGCGTACGGCGCCCGGTACGGACCCGGAAAGACACGCTTCGCACCCACTGTGAAGATCATCCCCTTGGTAAGGGCTTGCCCGTAACCTCCCCGAGACGGTAGACACGCGGGGTGATGTTCGCCAGCAAACCCACCCTCCGCGGAGAGCGCGTGACGCTCCGGCCCGTCGGACCGGAGCACGTCGACGGCCTCTGGGAGCTCGTCAACGACCCGGACATCGCGCGGCTGACCGGCTCCCACGGGACGTTCGCCTACCAGGCCGCCGAACTCTGGTACGGCTCCCGCGGCGAGCACGACGACCGGCTGGACCTGGCGATCTGCGCCGCCGAGGACGACTCCTACGTCGGCGAGGTGGTGCTCAACGACCTGGACGCCGCCAACCTCTCCTGCAACCTGCGGATCGCGCTGGTCGGCCCGCGCGTGTTCGGCCGGGGTTACGGCACGGAGGCGATCCGGCTCGTGCTCGATCACGCGTTCACCGCCACGGACCTGCACCGGATCGAGCTCGAGGTCTTCGACTTCAACGACCGGGCCGCCCATGTCTACCGGAAGGTCGGTTTCGTCCAGGAGGGGATCCGCCGCGACGCCCTCCTCTGGAAAGGGGAACGGCATGACTCGATCATCATGTCGATGCTCGCTCCTGACTGGAAGGTCAAGAACATCTGACAGACATCGCGTGATTTTTCGGAAACGTCTGTTGACAGTTCCGAAACAATGCTACGTTCACTGGGAGCGCTCCCACCTGCACGGAACTAGGTGTGGAGGAAGTTATGTCTGATGTGCCCACACTCGCCCAGGTCGCCGCGGAAGCAGGTGTGTCCCCGGCAACGGCATCCCGGGTCCTCACAGGCTCTGTCAGGGTCAGCACCTCGACCCGACGACAGGTGCACGATGCGATCTCCCGTCTCGGTTACGTGCGTCACCGCGCGCCCCGGGGCGGATCCGGACGGCGATGCGACCAGACCGTGGCCGTGGTCGTCTGCGAATCCGCACAGCGGCTGTTCACCGAGCCGTTCTACGCGAGGATGATCACCGCGGCGGAGGAGGTACTCACCGGCCAGGGGATCCCCCTCACCGTGATGACCGCCACCTCGGCCACCTCCACCATCGCCACCCCGCAGCTCGTCGCCGGCGGCGTCGACGGCGTCCTGCTGATCGGCGCGCGGGAGCGGCACCCGCTCGTGGTGACCCTGGCCGCCTCCGGCGTCCCGGTGCGGAGTGCGGGCCGCGCCCCCGACGGCATCGACCTGCCGTACGTGGACATGGACAACGCCGACGGCGGCAGGCAGGCCGCCGAGCACCTGCTGCTCGGCGGGCGGCGCTCCATCGCCGCCATCGCGGGACCGCGGCGTCCCCGCCGCCCGGGACCGGCTGGAGGGCTTCACCCGGACGCTCTCCCTGGCCGGCATGACGGGCGTCCCGGTGGCGTACGGCGACTTCACCCACTCCTCGGGCGTGCACGCCGCCCAGTGGCTGCTGCGCAGGATGCCGCACCTGGACGCGGTGTTCGCCGCCTCCGACGTGATGGCCGCCGCGGCCGTGCAGACCCTGCGCCGCGCCGGCCGCCGGGTGCCCGACGACGTGGCCGTGATCGGCTTCGACGACGCCCCCATCGCCCGGCGGACCTCCCCCACGCTGACCACGGTGCGCCAGCCCGTGGAGGAGTTCGCCGCGCTCGCCACCCGGCTGCTGCTGATGTCGATGAACTCTCCCGAGAGCACCAGGAACAACCCGGTGCTGCCGACGGAGCTGGTGGTCCGTGAATCTGCTTGAACCCGGGGGACTGCGCGCGGGCGACGTGCTCACCCGCAGGTACCTGCTGATGGAGCAGCTCGGCCGGGGCGGCATGAGCGTCGTCTGGAGGGGGTTCGACCAGTCCCTCCAGCGGATGGTGGCGATCAAGATCCTGGAGGCGGACCTCGGCACGGACCGCGAGCTCATCCGGCGTGAGGCCCGGGCCACCGCGCGCCTCATCCACCCGGACGCGATCGAGGTCTACGACTACGGCGAGACCGTGACCTCCCACGGCCGCCTCGCCGCCTACGTGGTGATGCGGCTGCTGGAAGGGCGGCCGCTGGCCGACCGGATCGTCCAGGGGCCGCTGCCCTGGACGGAGGCCGTGGCGGTCGCCGGGAGGCTCGCCACCGTCCTGGCCGCCGCCCATGAGCGGGGAGTCGTGCACCGGGACGTCACCGCCGAGAACGTGCTGCTGACCTCGGACGGCGCCAAGCTGCTCGACTTCGGCATCGCGGCGTTCATCGGGGAGGACGACGACCGCACCGGCGAGTACGGCACCCCGCCCTACGTGGCGCCGGAACGCCTGACCGGCCGGGTCGCCGATCCCGCGAGCGACGTCTACTCCCTGGGCGTGCTGCTCTTCGAGATGCTCACCGGAGCCACGCCGTACCCGGAGCGGACCTGGGAGGAGATCGAGAACGCGCGGCGTGAGGGACCGCCGCCCGAGCTGCGCGTGCCGGGGCTGCCGCCGGAGGTGGCGGCGCTGTGCCGGCGCTGCCTGGCGCACGATCAGC
>NZ_CDRNDK010000619.1:0-3056 GCF_977012225.1 Planomonospora algeriensis
TGGGCGCGGGTGCCCGCGCCGGTGCGGGGGCGGGTGATCGCCTCGGCCGGGCGGCTGGTGGAGGCCAACGCCGAGGCGCTGGCCCGGCTGGTCACCCGGGAGATCGGCAAGCCGTACGCCGAGGCGCTGGGCGAGGTCCGGGAGATCGTCGACACCTGCGACTTCTTCCTGGGCGAGGGGCGGCGGCTCTACGGGCAGACGGTCCCCTCGGAGATGCCGGACAAGAGCCTGTTCACCTTCCGGGTCCCCGTCGGGGTGGCGGCGGTGGTCACCGCGGGGAACTTCCCGGTCGCGGTGCCGTCGTGGTACCTGGTCCCGGCGCTGCTGTGCGGCAACGCCGTGGTGTGGAAGCCCGCCGAGTACGCCGCGGCCTCCGCGCACGCGCTCTACCGGCTGCTGGCCGCCGCCGGGCTCCCGGACGGCGTGCTGAGCCTCGTGCTGGCCGACGGCGAGCAGACCTTCGCGGGCCTGGAGACCGCCCTGCAGGAGGGCACGGTGCACAAGGTCGGCTTCACCGGTTCCAGCGGGGTCGGCCGGAGGATCGGCGAGCTGTGCGGGCGCCATCTGCAGTCGCCCTGCCTGGAGCTGGGCGGCAAGAACCCGATGGTCGTCATGCCGGACGCCGACCTGGACCTGGCGGTGGAGGGCGCGCTGTTCGCCGGGTTCGGCACGGCCGGGCAGCGCTGCACGTCGCTCGGGACGGTGATCGTGCACGAGAGCGTGCACGACGAGTTCCTCGCCCGCTACACCGCGGCCGTGGCCGGGGCGGAGATCGGCGACCCGGCCGGGGAGGTGCTCTGCGGGCCGCTGCTGGACCGCAGGTTCGCCGAGCGCTACGAGGAGTACCTCGGCTGGATCGAACCGCACCACACGGTCGTCTCGGGCCCGGTGGGCCGGATCACGCCGGAGAACCCCCGGGGAGACTTCACCGGGGAGGGCGGCCTCTACTACCACCCGGTGGTCGTGGACGGCGTGCGCGCCGGCGACCGGCTCTTCCTGGAGGAGACGTTCGGCCCGATCGTGGGCGTGACCTCCTTCGGCACCCTGGAGGAGGCGATCGCACTGGCCAACCGGCCCGGCTACGGACTCTCGTCGTCGATCTACACCACCGACCCGAAGGCGGCCTTCCGGTTCCGCGCGGGCATCGGCGCGGGCATGGTCAGCGTCAACAACTCCACCTCCGGCGCCGAGGCGCACCTGCCCTTCGGCGGGAACGGCAAGTCGGGCAACGGCAGCCGCCAGTCGGGCGTGTGGGTGCTCGACCAGTTCACCCGCTGGCAGGCGATGAACTGGGACTACTCCGGCCGCCTGCAGAAGGCGCAGATGGACGTCGCCGAGATCGTCCCCGACCTGGGCTTCCGTCTCTGACGGGCTGACGTTCCGCCAGGTCTTTGCCGTTTCGCGGGATTCTCCCCATCATGATCGCGGCATGTCCTCAGGGGGTGGCTCCGACGGGGCCGCCCCGACCCGCGGGGGCCGCGTGCTGCGGCGCGGTCCCCGCGGATCCACCGGCCGCCGCGGGGACCACTCCGAGCTCCGCCCCCTCCGGCGGCCGGAAGGCGGTCAGTAGAGCGGGACGGGCGGCTTGCGCGGGACGGGTGAGTACAGCGCCTCCACGGGCGGGCGGCCGGCGCCCGCGTCCACCCGGGCCGCGGCCGTCCGCAGGCGTCCCCCCCTGCGGGAAGGCGCTCACCTTGGAGGCCCCGCAACCGGGGCAGTCCACCCCCGACCACGGGGGCTGCACCGGCTCCCCGGCCTGCGTCCAGACCACGGCCTCGTGACCTCGCTCGTCCGCCACGTGGCGGACGGTGTACTCCTCCTGCCAGACGCGCCCGCAGCACTGGCACTCCAGCGACCACACCTCGTGCGTACTGAACTCGTCCCGCATGGAAACCACCCCCGTTGGTGACGATGACGACCCATTCGAGTCTCACCCTCTTTTCCCCATAAGGGCAAGTAGATAGGCATGACGATTATCTTATTCCCATATATTGAGACAAATTCTCTCATTTAATGAGACCGCTGCTACGGTTGATCCACTCGACCGAAGGAGTGGCCATGACCGCCAAGGACGCCGTCTACACCCACGGGCACCACGAGTCGGTGCTGCGCTCCCACCGCTGGCGCACCGCGGAGAACTCGGCGGCGTACCTGCTCCCCCACCTGTCACCGGGGATGTCGCTGCTGGACGTCGGCTGCGGTCCCGGCACCATCACCGCCGACCTGGCCGAGCGGGTCGCGCCGGGCGTCGTCACCGCCTCCGAGGTCACCGCCGAGGCGCTCGGCCTGGCCCGCGCCGAGGCGGAGCGGCGGGGTACGGCGGGCATCGAGTTCGCCGTGGCCGACGTGCACGCGCTGGACTTCCCCGACGACACCTTCGACGTCGTCCACGCCCACCAGGTGCTGCAGCACGTGGGCGACCCGGTCCAGGCGCTGCGGGAGATGCGTCGGGTCTGCCGTCCGGGCGGGATCGTCGCGGTCCGCGACAGCGACTACGCCGCCTTCACCTGGTTCCCGGCGCCGCCCGAGCTGGACGAGTGGCTGGCCCTCTACCAGAAGGTCGCCCGGGCCAACGGGGGCGAGCCGGACGCGGGGCGCAGGCTGCTGTCGTGGGCCCGCGCCGCCGGTTTCACCGACATCACCGCCACCTCCTCGACCTGGTGCTTCGCGACGCCGGAGGACCGGGAGTGGTGGGGCGGCATGTGGGCCGAGCGGATCCTGAAGTCCGACATGGCCCGCCAGGCCCTCGACTCGGGCGCCGCGACCGAGGAGGGACTGCACCGCCTCTCCGCGGGCTGGCGGGCCTGGGCCGCCGAGCCGGACGGCTGGCTGTCGCTGCTCCACGGGGAGCTGGTCTGCCGGGCCTGACCCTCCACCGGGCCGCGGAGGGTCAGACGGGGGCAGACGGGGGCAGGTGGACCGCCGGGGTGCGCGGCCGCCGGGCGGCGGCCGCGCACCGGGCCGGGGTCAGGGCCCCTGGGTGATCTTCACGTTGTCGACGCCGGCCTCCACCAGGGAGGCGCCCGAGGCGTCGGCCGCCTCGATGAGGATCCGCA
>NZ_CDRNDK010000620.1:0-3052 GCF_977012225.1 Planomonospora algeriensis
CGAGCAGCAGGAGCGCCAGCACCGCGGCGAGCACCGCCGGGACCGTCCAGGGCGGCCCGGCGGCCACCAGCGCGATCGTCCCGGTGAGCAGGAGCGCCACCGCGGCGCCCAGCCCGGTCAGCCGGGTGTGCCTCTTCTCCCAGTTGCTCGGCCCCTCCTTGACGCTGGTGGCGACCACGTCGGCCACGTCGTCGAACACGGCCGGGGGCAGTACGGCGTCGCGGGGGCGCAGGTAGAGCACCTCGCCGTCGAGCACGCCCAGGGAGCCCAGGCTCTGGCCGAGGTCGAGGGGGGCGCCCCCGATCCGCTGGAGCACCCAGACGGGGACCGCGGCGGCGCCGCCGCCCGTCTCGCCCACCGCCTGCAGCAGGCCCGGCAGGATGTGCGGCAGCGGGATATCCGCGGGCAGCGCCAGGTCGGCCTTCACGCGGGGGGCCACGATCGTGACGTGGCACAGCGGCGGCAGCGGCGCGGTGGACCGGACCGCCACCCCCTGCGCTCCCGGTCCCTGGACGGGTGGTTGACTCAGCGGTAGCACAGCCGTTTCCCTCTCCCGTGGGCATCACGAATATCGCCGACATAGGGGATATCTCGGATATGGCCGATACGGTAGCGGCACAATGTGGATCACGCGCGGCGGTCGGCCGTCAGGCGCCGCCGGGCCGCCCGGGTGGACGCGTCCACCGGCGGCGGGGAAGACGTCCAGGCACAGGAGGGCATTTCCAGGGTGAGCATCGTCGTCGTGCGGCGCCCCGAGCGCCGCCCCCCGCCCAAACCGCCGCGGGGCGAGATCCTCCTCGAGTCCCCTCCGGAGATCCCCGAGGTCCAGTCGCAGGGCTTCGCCGGGGTGATGACCTACGTCCCCATGCTGGCGGGCGGCGCCGCCATGGGCCTGATGTTCACCGCCGGAGGCAACACCAACCCGGTCATGTACGTCGCCAGCGGTCTGTTCGCCCTGTCCATGGTCGGCATGACCATCGGCCAGCTCGGCCGCCAGTCCGGGGAGCGCAAGTCCCGCCTGAACGGCCTGCGCCGCGACTACTTCCGCTACCTGTCCCAGGTCCGCAAGCGGGTACGGCGCGCCGCCGTGCAGCAGCGGGAGGCGCTCGAATGGAGCAGCCCCGCCCCCGATTCCCTGTGGTGGATCGCCCTGGGACCGCGCCTGTGGGAGCGGCGGCCCCGCGACGACGACTTCGGCACCGTACGGCTCGGCACCGGCGTGCAGAAACTCGCGATCCAGCTCATCCCCCCGGACTCCAAACCGGTCGAGGACCTGGACGCCCTCTCGGCCGGCGCGCTGCGCCGGTTCGTCCGGACGCACTCGACCGTCCCGCACCTCCCGGTCGCCGTGGCCCTGCACTCCTTCGCCCGGATCAGGCTGACCGGCGACCCGGTGGCCGTCCGCGGGCTGGTCCGGGCGATGGTCGCCCAGATGGCCGTCTTCCACTCCCCCGACGACCTGCGGATCATGGTCTGCGCGGGCGGCGAGTGGATGGCGCAGTGGGACTGGGTCAAGTGGCTGCCCCACGCGCTGCACCCCGAGGAGACCGACGCCGCCGGACAGGCCCGGCTCATGTCCGGCACCCTCGCCGACCTCGACCGGCTGGTCGGCGAGGACCTGAAGGAACGCGCCCGCTTCCGGCCCGGCGCCTCCGCCGACGCCCTGCCGTACCACGTGCTGATCGTCGACGGCGGGCACATCCCGCACGACTCCCAGCTCGGCGCCGACGCGATCCAGGGCGTGACCGTCATCGACCTGTCCGGCACGGCCGGGGCCGTGGAGGAGAAGAGCACGCTCCGGCTGGACGTCCGGCCGGACGGCTTCTTCATGATCAAGGTCGACCACGCGGGCAAGGAGAGCTCGACCCGGCTGGGCGACCCCGACCGGCTGGACTTCCTGCGGGCCGAGGGCCTGGCCCGGCAGCTCGCCCCCCTGCGCGCCTCGACCGCCAAGGGGGGCGAGGAGCAGGACGTGCTCACGGCGAACACCTCGCTGACCGACCTGCTCGGGGTGGGCGACCCGGCCCGCCTCGACCCGGCGGTGGTCTGGCGGCCCCGGGCGGGGCGCAACCGGCTGCGGGTGCCCATCGGCCTCGGCGGGGACGGGCGCATGGTCGAGCTCGACATCAAGGAGTCGGCACAGGGCGGCATGGGCCCGCACGGCCTGGTCATCGGCGCCACCGGCTCGGGCAAGAGCGAGCTGCTGCGGACCCTGGTCCTCGGCCTGGCCATGACCCACTCGTCGGAGATCCTGAACTTCGTCCTGGTCGACTTCAAGGGCGGCGCCACCTTCCTCGGCCTGGACTCCCTCTCCCACGTCTCCGCGGTGATCACCAACCTGGAGGACGAGCTCCCCCTCGTCGACCGCATGCACGACGCCCTGCACGGCGAGATGGTCCGCCGCCAGGAGCTGCTGCGCGCCGCGGGCAACTACGCCTCGCTGCGCGACTACGAGCGCGCCCGCGAGCAGGGCGTCCCCCTGCAGCCGCTGCCCACCCTGTTCGTCGTGATCGACGAGTTCAGCGAGCTGCTCGCGGCCAAGCCCGAGTTCATCGAGCTGTTCGTGATGATCGGCCGGCTGGGCCGGTCGCTCGGCGTCCACCTGCTGCTCGCCTCCCAGCGGCTGGAGGAGGGCAGGCTGCGCGGTCTGGACACCCACCTGTCCTACCGGATCGGCCTGCGCACCTTCTCGGCGATGGAGAGCCGGGTCGTGCTGGGCGTCGCCGACGCCTACGAGCTGCCGTCCGCGCCCGGGAACGGCTACCTCAAATTCGACACGACCGGGATGACCCGGTTCAAGGCCGCCTACGTCTCCGGCCCCTACCAGGCGGACCCGAGCCACGGGACGGCGGGCGCGCGCGGGCCCGTCCGCCAGGTCGTGCCGTACGGCCCGGCGTTCGTCCCGTTCCCCGTCGTGGAGGAGCCCGCCGGGCGGCCGGAGACGGAGGACGGCCGGGCGGACGGGACCGGCGGGGAGGGCGACGGCGGCAGGGAAGGCGGCAGGGACGCCCCCAGCCTGCTGGACGTCGTGGTCGGCCGGCTGCGCGGCCAG
>NZ_CDRNDK010000621.1:0-3024 GCF_977012225.1 Planomonospora algeriensis
GGAGCGGGCCGGGAGCGGTCGGTCGGGGACGGGGGCGGATCAGGAGTGGGCCGGGAGCGGGCCGGGAGCGGCCGGTCGTGTTTCCGGCCGGTGCCGTGCCCCGCCGGGGCCGTCCCGGTAGCGTCGTCAGTCGGCGGAACCGTCAATCTGCGGGCCGTACCTCTATTTCCTGAGGAGATTCCTCACATGCAGCCCTGGCCCGACGATGAGAATCACATGCATCTCGCCGACGTGCCGGTCGACAGCGGCTGGCACCGCATCCACATCGGCCGCCAGCCCATTCACGATGGGGACGGCGCCCTGGTGGCGTACGAGCTTCTGTTCCGCTCCCACTCGCAGGCCAAGGGAGCGACCGCGCGCGGCGCCGAGGCGACCAGCCAGGTGATCGTCAACGCGTTCAGCGAGTTCGGCCTGGAGCGGCTGGCGGGACCGAACCTGTGCTTCATCAACCTCACCCGAGAGTTCCTCGTGGGCGAGCTGCCGCTCCCGTTCGACTCCGGGTCCGTCGTGCTGGAGGTCCTGGAGACCGTCCGGATCGACGACGAGGTGATCGAGGGCGTGCGCAGGCTGGCGGAGCAGGGCTTCGCCATCGCCCTGGACGACTTCGTGCTCGGCAACGACCACGAGCGCCTGCTGGAGGTGGCCTCCTACGTCAAGCTGGAGGTCTCCGGGATCGACCGCGAGCTGCTGCGTGAGCGCATCGCGGTCTGCCGCGCCTACGAGGGCGTGCGCCTGGTCGCCGAGCGGCTGGAGACCGAGGAGGACCTGGAGTTCGCACGCGAGCTCGGGTTCGAGCTCTTCCAGGGCTACCTGCTGGGCCGGCCCCGCGTGCTGTCCCTCGACACGCTGGAGCCCAGCCGGCTGCGCCACCTGGAGCTGATCAGCAAGCTCGCCGACGAGGACACCGACATCGACGAGATCTCGGAGATCATCACCTCCGACCCGGCCCTGTCCTACCGCATCCTGCGTGCCGCGAACTCCGCCGCGACCGGCCTGTGGAGCCAGATCTCGTCGATCAACGACGCGGTCGTGATCCTGGGCACCCAGCGCCTGCGCCACTGGGTGACGCTGATGCTGCTCAGCGACGTCGTGGGCGTCGACGGCGACGTCGACAACGAGCGCATGTCCCACGTCCTCATGCGGGCCCGGCTGTGCCAGCTGCTGTCCCGGTCGCTCGGCCTGCCCAGCGACAAGGCCTTCACCGTGGGGCTCCTGAGCGGCATCGCCGACCTGCTGGGCGTGCCCGCGGAGGAGCTGATCGCCCATCTGGCGCTCAGCCACGACGTGTCGTTCGCGATCGTCGAGGAAGGCGGCCCGCTCGGCAGTGTGGTGACCACCGCGCGCGCCTACGAGTCGGGACTGCTGCCGGAGAACGGCGGCGCGCACGGCGAGGACCTGGCGCACGCGTACCTGAAGGCCGTCGACTGGTCGATGAACATCGTCACCAGCGTCTGAGGCGGCGGGCCGTACGGCCGGCCCGCACGCCGAGAGGACGCCGGCACCCGGCGGCCGGCGCCCCGCGGTGCTGAATCGAATCGCTCCGGAGCGGTTTCCCCGCGGCATGTCACCGGTATTCCGGAATCCGCCGCGCCGTACCGGGCGGGAAATCCACGTTGCTTTGAAGTGTTTTCGGCATTAAGGTCATCTCTGTGACTGCCGGGTCGGCCATGGGCCAAGAGCGAGTGGGGCACCCGGCCGAGGCGTGAGCGCCCGGCCGGCCAGAGGCCCGCCTTCTTCCTTTTCCTCCGCGCTCCCCGCGCGACGTCTCCGCGCTCCCCGCGCGACGTCTCCGCACGCCCTGCCGCGCGTGCCCGCCCCGCCGCCCTCTGCCGCCCTCCGGCGTCTTCCGGGCCTCCCGGCGGGGCGATCCGCCGGTGAGACGATCCGGCGGCGGACATCACCGGCGCGGCGACGGAGATCCCCGGTGCCCGGGCGACCTGTGCTTTCCCCGCCGTTTCCCGATTTCCGCACGCCTGCGTTTCCCGGTGTTTCCCGGTGTTTCCCGCATCGCGGCCGAGGCCGCCCGCGGTGCCTTTCCCCGCCCCCTCCGGGCGGCCATTCGCCATGCCCGCGCACGGCCCGCGGAACCGCTTTCCAGGAGAAGAGAACAGAGAATGCCGAACGATTTCAACCAGCAGGTCATCGAGGAGTTCCGCGCCAACGGCGGACAGGTCGGAGGTCCCTTCGAGGGCGCCCGGCTGCTCCTGCTGACCACCACCGGGGCGCGCTCCGGCGCCCCGCACACGACCCCGGTCGGCTACCTTCCCGACGGCGGCGAGCGGGTCCTGGTGATCGCCTCGGCCGCCGGGGCGCCGAAGCACCCGGACTGGTTCCACAACCTGCTGGCCGACCCGCGCGTCACCGTCGAGGACGGCGTCTTCACCTACGAGGCGGAGGCCGTCGTCCTGGAGGGCGCCGAGCGCGACCGCGCCTTCGCCCGCGCGGTCGAGGCCGACCCCGGCTGGGCCGACTACCAGGACCGGACGTCGCGCGTCATCCCCGTCGTCGCCCTGCGGCAGGTCGCGGGCGGCCCGCCGCAGGCGTCGTCGTGGGGCGAGGCGCTGAGGCTGATCCACGGCGCGTTCCGCCGGGAGCTCGCCCTGATCCGCAAGGAGGTCGCCGAGTCGGGTCCCGGGCTGGGCGCCCAGCTCCGGGTGAACTGCCTGACCCTCTGCCAGGGCCTGCACCACCACCACACCAATGAGGACGCGGGGATGTTCCCCGCCCTGGCCGCGCAGTACCCCGAGCTCGCCCCCACCATGGACCGGCTGGACCGGGAGCACCGGAGGATCGCGGCCCTCATGGAGGAGCTGCAGCGGGTGCTCTCCGGCGACGGAGCGGACCCGAAGGCGGTGCTCTCGGAGGTGGAGCGGCTCGCGGACGAGCTGGAGGCCCACCTGGACTACGAGGAGGAGCAGCTCATCCCGATCCTCGACGGCGCGGCCTGACCCGCCCCGCCGGTCGCCGGGCCGGGTCACAGGCCGCCCCGCCGGTCGCCGGGCACGCGCTAGGCGACCTCCCGCC
>NZ_CDRNDK010000622.1:0-3018 GCF_977012225.1 Planomonospora algeriensis
GGGGCCTGCGGGGCGGGCTGCGGGATCGAGGAGATCGGCGCCTGCGGGCGGGCTCCGGCTCGGGAGCCGGGGCCGGGGCCGCCGGGGCCTCCGCGGGAGCGGCGGCGCCCTCGGTGGCGTTCTCGTCGATGAGGGCGAGCTCGGTGCCGACCTCGACGGTCTCGTCCTCAGCGACGATGATCTTGGTGAGGATTCCGGCCGCGGGCGACGGGATCTCGGTGTCCACCTTGTCGGTGGACACCTCCAGGAGCGGCTCGTCGGCCTCGACGCGCTCGCCTTCCTTCTTCAGCCAGCGGGTGACGGTGCCCTCGGTGACGCTCTCGCCGAGCTGGGGCATCTGTACGGACTTCGGCATGGTGTCTTCTCTCGCGTTCCGAGTGAGGGCTTCGACTAGTTGTGGACGTGCAGCGGCTTGCCGGCCAGGGCGAGCATCGCCTCGCCGACGGCCTCCGACTGGGTCGGGTGGGCGTGGATGAGCTGGGCGACCTCGGAGGGCAGGGCCTCCCAGTTGTAGATCAGCTGGCCCTCGGTGACGAGCTCGCCGATGCGGCGGCCCACCATGTGGATGCCGAGCACCGGGCCGTCCTTGGCGGCGATGACCTTCACCGCGCCCTGGGTGCCCAGGATCTGGCTCTTGGGGTTGCCCGCGAGGTCGTAGGTCATCTCCACGATCTCGTGGCCCTTCTCCCGGGCCTGGGCCGAGGTGATGCCGATGGAGGCGACCTCGGGGTCGGAGTAGGTGATCCGGGGTACGCCGTCGTAGTCGATCGCGGGCGGGTTGAGCCCGGCGATGTGCTCGGCGACCATGATGCCCTCGGCGAAGCCGGCGTGGGCGAGCTGCAGCGTCGGGATCAGGTCGCCGACCGCGTAGACGCCCGGCACGCTGGTCTGGCAGTGCTCGTCGACGACGACGGTGCCGCGCTCGATGGCGACGCCGTTCTCCTCGAAGCCCATGCCGGCGGTGACGGCGCCGCGGCCGACGGCCACCAGCAGCAGCTCGGCCTCCAGGGTCTTGCCGTTGGCCAGGCTGACGACCACGCCGGTGTCGGTGGTCTTGACGCCCTCGAAGAAGACGCCCAGCTCCTGCTTGATGCCGCGGCGGCGGAAGGCGCGCTCCAGCAGCTTGGAGCTGGACTCCTCCTCCAGCGGGAGCAGGTGCGGCAGGCCCTCGACGATCGTCACCTCGGCGCCGAAGGAGCGCCAGACGCTGGCGAACTCCACGCCGATGACGCCGCCGCCGAGGACGACCACCGAGGCCGGAACGCGGTCCAGCTTGAGCGCGTGCTCGCTGGTGATGATCCGCTCGCCGTCGATCTCCAGGCCGGGCAGCGACCTGGGCGCCGAGCCCGTCGCCAGCACGATGTTGCGGCCCTCGTAGACGTCATCGCCCACGGCGACGCGGTTGGGGCCGACCAGGCGGCCCTCGCCCTCGACGATCGTGATGCCCTTGCTCTTGAGCAGGCCCTGCACGCCCTTCCAGGCGCGGGTGACGATCTTGTCCTTGAACGCGTGGACCGCGGGGACGTCGATGCCCTCGAAGCGGGCCTTGACGCC
The DNA here is from genome assembly GCF_977012225.1 of Planomonospora algeriensis. Taxonomy (NCBI): domain Bacteria; kingdom Bacillati; phylum Actinomycetota; class Actinomycetes; order Streptosporangiales; family Streptosporangiaceae; genus Planomonospora; species Planomonospora algeriensis. Next base: position 1,555 of record NZ_CDRNDK010000622.1, read on the forward strand.
GTAGGTCTCGCTCTCGCGCGTCTCGTCGGCCACCTCCGCCGAGTGGAGGAGGGCCTTGGTGGGGATGCATCCCCGGTGCAGGCACGTGCCGCCGATCTTGTCCTTCTCGATCAGCACGACCGTCTTGCCCAGCTCGGCCGCCCGCAGAGCGCAGGCATACCCACCGCTACCGCCACCCAGGACGACGATGTCGTAGGGGCCGCTGCCATCAGCCACAGGAATGCTCCTTGTCGGATCGTTATGCCGCCGGGGGCCGGCTTCTGACCGGGCCCCGGCAAGCGCATCTTTTCACTTGTCCACGCCGCGTGCGCCCCGCTCGCGCAGGGCTTGACCTCAGCGCGAGTACTGTTCGGCGAGGCCGACGAGGGTCCGGGTGATCGCCCCGGTCCCGCCCTTCGGCGTGTAGCCGTGCGGTTCGCCCTTGTTGAAGGCGGGACCGGCCATGTCGATGTGCGCCCAGCGCACGCCCTCCGGCACGAACTCCCGCAGGAAGATGGCCGCGGTCAGCATGCCCCCGAAGCGCTCGGGGTGCAGGTTGGCGATGTCGGCGACGGGGGAGTCGAGCCCCTTGCGCAGCTCGTCGGGCAGGGGCATGCCCCAGGCGCTCTCGCCCTGCCCGCCGGCGATCCGGACGACCTCCTCGCGGAGCTCGTCGTCGTTGGCCATGACGCCGGCCGTACGCCAGCCGAGCGCGACGATCTGCGCGCCGGTGAGCGTGGCGACGTCCACGATCAGGTCGGGGGAGTCCTCGCCGGCGCGGGCGATGCCGTCGATCAGGACCAGACGGCCCTCGGCGTCGGTGTCGAGCACCTCCACGGTCTTGCCCGCGTAGCTGGTGAACACGTCCGACGGGCGCTGGGCGGTGCCGCTCGGCATGTTCTCGGCCAGGCAGAGGTAGCCCACCGCGTTGACCTTCAGGCCCAGCCGGGCGATCGCGACGAGCGCGCCGAAGACCGCGCCCGCGCCGCCCATGTCGGACTTCATCCAGTCCATCGAGGCGGTCGGCTTGAGCGACAGGCCGCCGGAGTCGAAGGTGATGCCCTTGCCGACGAACGCGACCGTCTTGGCGGCCTCCGGGTGGCTGTAGGCGAGCCGGACCAGGCGGGGCGGGTTGACCGAGCCCTGGCCGACGGCGACGATGCCGCCGTAGCCGCCCTCCTTGAGGGCCTTCTCGTCCAGGACCTCCACCGACAGGCCGGCCTCGGTGCCGGTCTGCTCGGCGATCTCGGCGAAGCGGGCGGGCCACAGGTCCGAGGGCGGGGTGTTGACCAGGTCGCGGACCAGGGAGACGGAGGCGGCGACGGTGGCGGCGCGCTCGACGGCGGCCTCGGCCCCCTCCGCGCGGCTGAACACGGTGATCTCGTCGACCGGGGCGGTCTGCTCCTCGCCGGTGCGGTACCGGGTGAAGGAGTAGGCGCCGAGCAGCCCGCCCAGGGCCAGCGCGGCGGCCTGCTCCGCGCCCGC